>JAIOHO010000874.1 GCA_019912905.1 Anaerolineae bacterium | reverse complement strand
TACCTGGATTACGCCATGAGCGTCATCGTCGCGCGCGCCCTGCCCGACGCCCGCGATGGCTTAAAGCCGGTTCATCGTCGCATCCTCTATGCGATGTACGATATGGGCATCCGCGCGGATCAGCCTCACAAAAAGAGCGCTCGTATCGTCGGCGAAGTGCTGGGCAAGTATCATCCACACGGCGATGCAGCCGTCTACGAGACGATGGTGCGTCTGGCCCAGGAATTCGCCATGCGCTACATGCTCGTGGACGGCCAGGGCAACTTCGGCAGCGTCGATGGCGACGGCGCGGCAGCCATGCGCTACACCGAAGCACGCATGGCGGACATCGGCGAAGAACTGCTGGTCGATATTCAGAAGGACACGGTCGATTTCCAGGAGAACTTCGATGGCAGTCTGATGGAACCAGTCGTCCTGCCCAGCAGCATCCCGAATCTGCTGGTAAACGGCTCGTCGGGCATCGCGGTGGGCATGTCCACCAACATCCCGCCGCACAACCTGGGCGAAGTCTGCGACGCCCTCGCCTACCTCCTGAATAACTGGTCTACCTTTGAGGATATTTCCACGGCGGATCTGATGCAGTTCATCAAAGGGCCGGACTTCCCCACCGGCGGTCTCGTCTACCGGCATCAGGATGGCCTGGACTCCGGTGAGGATACACTGGTCAGCGCTTACGCCACAGGCCGTGGCAAGATCACCATTCGCGCCAAGGTCCACATCGAGGACATGGGGCGCGGCAAGTCGCGCATCATCGTCAGTGAGCTGCCCTATCAGACCAATAAATCCGCCCTGGCAGAGCGCATCGCCTCGCTGGTGCGCAGCGGCAAGCTGGAAGGTCTGGCCGACCTGCGTGATGAATCCGACCGGCAGGGTGTCCGTCTGGTGATCGAACTCCAGCGCGGTGTCGAAGCCAGCGCGGTGATGGCCGAATTATTCAAGCAGACGCCGCTGCAAGATACGTTCAGCATTATTATGCTGGCGCTGGTGAATGGCGAGCCGCGGATCCTCACACTCAAGCAGGCGCTGCGGGTTTATCTCAATCACCGGCTCGAAGTGGTGCGGCGGCGCAGCGAATTCGAGCTGGCCCGTGCCCGAGAGCGCGCCCACATCCTCGAAGGCCTGCTCAAAGCGCTGGACCATATCGACGAAGCCATCGCCATCATCCGCAAGTCGCGCACGGTCGAGACGGCGCGCACCAACCTGCGCAAAGCGCTCGACATCAGTGACATTCAGGCTCAGGCCATCCTCGACATGCAGCTGAGGCGGTTGGCGGCCCTGGAGCGCAAAAAGATCGAAGACGAATACAAGGAAAAAGTCCGGCTCATCCAGTATCTCGACGGTCTCCTCCAGAGTCCGGAAAAGATGCGCGGAGTCATCGCCGATGAGCTGACCAGCATCAAACAGGCTTACAGCGATCCCCGTCGCACGATTATCGTAGACAGCATGGCGACCAATACCCAGGACCTGCACGTCCCTCAGGAAAACACCTGGGTGACGCTGACCGTCGATGGCCTGATCGGGCGCAGCTACGAGGATGCACCACCGAAGATCACGACAGAAGTCAAGAACCCGCCGCGTTTCATCCTCCACAGCAGCACCAACCAGATTCTGTATCTGATCACATCGCAGGGTCAGTGCGCGACAGTCCCGGTGCAGCAGTTGCCGCCTGTCCACGATCCTGCCGAGGGCGCGCCGTTCCGCACCCTCAGTCCCCTCAGCGCCGATGAGGAGATTACCGTCGTCCTCAGCCTGCCGCCCGGTCTGGAAACCGGCTACTTGTTCCTGACCACCACTGGCGCACAGGTTAAGCGGCTGCGAATCGAGGACCTGCCTGGGGTAACGTCGAATGCGTTTAAGGTCATGAACGTGACCGACGACGACCAGGTGCGCTGGGCATTCTTTACGACCGGGGACAACGAAGTGCTGCTGATTACCGCACAGGGCCAGGGCATCCGCTTTAAAGAGGAAGATGTGCGCCCCACCGGACTGCCCGCGGGCGGCATGCGCGGCATCAAACTGCTGGGGCCGGAAGACCGGGTGGTTGGGGCCAACGTGATGGTGGAGAATCAATATGTATGGACGATTACCGATAACGGCTTAGCCACGATTTCGCAGGCGTCGGAGTTTCCGGTTCAGGGCCGAGCCGGAGCCGGGGTAATCGCCATGCGCGTGCCTAACGACAGCCACGGCCTGACTGCGGCGACGATTGGGCGTCAGGATGACAACATCGTGGTGCTCACCGACAAGCACAAGCCGAAATACATGCGAATCGCCCTGGCCCCCAAAGTCAAGCGCGGGCGAACAGGCGGTGATTACGTGATTTCGATGCGTCCCAAGGAAACCGTCGCAGCGGTAGTCAACTTCCAGGAGCAGCTTACCATCCCTGAAGGGAGTGACTGAGCCTGTCCGCAGCCGCCGTGCTGCGCGTCAGCCTAATGACCGTTCACGACCACCCGCTCCAGCGTACCGGCCAGTTCCTGAAGGTGATTGGCCGGGTCCACGCCGAGAGTCTGCTGAAGCTCATTCTTCAACCGCTCGTAGACCTCAAGCGCAGCGGATGGCATATCCATGTCCTGATAGAGCTTCATGGCGCTGAGGGCCACATCTTCGCGATGAGGATTGGTGGTGGCCGCGCGCAGGTATAATCCGAGCGCCTCCGGCAGGGCGTGCTGCTGTTCGCGCGCCTTTGCCAGCCCGATGAGCGCATCGCCATACGCCTGACGCAGCTCTCGACGCCGGTCCGCCACCCACGACATCTCCAGCGCCGTCAAGAAGTCGTCCCGGTACAGCGAAATGGCGCAGCTTAACAGGCTGGTCGCCTCATCCAGCGATGCAATCGCGCTGTCCTGGCACAATTCCGAGAAGCGCACGACGTCATAGCTCAGCTCGATGTCCGGGGAAATATGATAAAAGCCCGACCAGTACACGGTCAGGTCCACACCCAACACCTCGCTGATCTTGCGTTTGGTCACGTGAAAGACATTTGTGGCCTCACGAACAGACAGAGTCGGCCAGAAGGTTTCAAAAATCTCGTTGCGGGTCGTCATCCCCCGGTCCACGAGATAAAAGAACAATGAGCGTGGCAGCAGGCCATCCCAGTTATCGACACTCCGGCCATCGCGTAGCACACGGCCCGTCCCCAGGGCGCGCACCTCCAGCAGCACCTTTTTGTCCGTCGTGCGATGCGCGTAATCCCACATCATCATCTCTTCATCGACCGGCACAAAGACCGTCACGTCGCGCAGGTCGGCATTTTCGAGCAGCTCGTAGGGCGGATAGCGGGTGAAGATCACGACACGTCCGCCTGAAAAGGTATCCAGCAGGCGGCGGATGAAGACTTCGAACTCGCCCGCCAGAGCGCAATCACATTCGTCCAAGACAATCTGCCGCACCCTAGCTGGCGCGGCTCCCTCATGCGTGCTCAAAGCGGCGGCGAACTGAGCATCGAGCTGCGGAACCGCCAGATTCTTGCCATCGAAACGGACGTAAATACAGGCTTCATCGTCAAGCAGCGCGCTCAGAATCAGATGCTGCTGCACATAATTCGGATGAATCACGACAACACGGTAGTCAGGATCGAGGAGCTTTAGCTGCTCGATAGCCAGATGATAGGACAGCCCGTACATGACTTACTCCCCTTGCCAGCATAACAGGTGGACGTGAAGCGACGGTCTAGGCTCAAGTGCTTGCGCCAAGTTTGAGTCGGTTAGCTTATTATAATTTATCAGTAAGGGACTCGCAAATGAAAATCGAAAGAAAGTAAAATAACGGGCAACGTAACAATTCTGATAGCTTAACTATGAATTCTGATGTTGGTAAGCACGGAAGCGGCAGAACCCACCCTTGCGGGCTAATCGACGGTGCTAGGCCATGTGACGGCGGCGCGCCTCAACCACATTATCAACCGCTTCCAGCCGAGTCAGGATGCGGGTGAGCTGGTCAGCGCTGGTGATTTCGATCAGCAGTTGGAACGTCGCAATGTTCTGGCGCGTCGCCACATTCACCGAGGCCATATTCACCCCGGCGTCGGCGATGACGATGCTGATGTCGCGCATTAACCCTTCTCGATCATAGGCGACAATCTCCACCGGAACCGAATAGCGCTGTTCGTTGGGGGCATGCCCCCAGGTCACATCGACCAGGCGTTCCGGTTCCGGGCTGGCCTGCATATTGCTGCAATCGCGGCGGTGTACCGTGACGCCCCGGCCCCGGGTTACATAGCCAACGATGTCATCCCCAGGCATCGGGCTACAGCAGCGAGCCAGGTGGACCAGCAGGCCCCCGGTGCCCATGATGTTGACTCCATTGCCGGGCTGCGGGTTGATGTGCAGCGGCGACGGCCTGGGAGTCGGCTGGAGCATGGACTCGATCATCTCGCGCTTGGTCTGCTGCCGTTCGGTTTCGAGGATGCGCGTAGCGATTTGCGAGCTGTTGATGTCGCCCGCGCCAACCGCTACCATCAGATCCTCGGCCCGATCGTAACCGAACAATTCGGCCACTGCCTCGAACGTCATGCTGTCGGTCACACCCAGGCGTTTCATCTCGCGTTCCAGCAGTTCGCGCCCGCTGGCGAGATGCTTGGCCCGGTCCTGTTTGCGGAACCAGTGGCGAATCTTGGTCTTGGCACGCTGCGTCTGGACATAGCCCAGGTTGGGGTTGAGCCAGTCCAGGCTGGGACCGCCGCGCTTGGAAGTCAGAATCTCGACCTGATCGCCAGTCTTCAGGTTGTAATCCAGGCTGACGAGGCGACCATGCACCTTCGCCCCCCGACAGCGGTTGCCGATTTCCGTATGGATGTGATAGGCAAAGTCGATCGGCGTGGCCCCCACCGGCAGGTCATAAATGTCGCCTTTGGGCGTAAACGCGTAGATGCGATCCTGAAACACCTCGCTTTTCATCGTGTTGACGAACGACTCGGCGTTGTCCACATCCTGCCCGAACTCCATCAGGCGTCGCAGGAAGCTGAGCCGCCGCTCGTAATCCTCGTCGCGTTCCTTGTGCCCCTCTTTGTAACGCCAGTGCGCCGCAATACCGTACTCGGCATTTTCGTGCATTTCCCAGGTCCGAATCTGCACCTCGACGGTTTTACCTTCATTGTCCAGCACTGCCGTGTGCAGGCTCCGGTAGAAGTTGTCTTTCGGGCTGGCAATATAGTCGTCAAACTCGCCGGGAATTGGCCGCCACAGATTATGGACGATACCCAGCACCAGATAACATTCCTGGAT
>JAIOHO010000873.1 GCA_019912905.1 Anaerolineae bacterium | reverse complement strand
CATAATGTGCGGGTGGGCGTTGAGTGCATAGCTCATGCGGCGATCAATCTCCTGCCAGTAGGGTAAATTGAGGTCTGTGCGCTGCGGGTTAAACAGAGCCTGCACATCACTGCGCCCCCGGCAAAACCAGGTTCGGATTTTGGTAAAGCCCGCCGCGTCAGCCTGATCAATATAGGCGCGCCATTCGGGTTCGGTGTCGGTCACATAGCGATAGCCGGTATCGCCGATATGCAGGAACCAGTCGCCGTTGTCATAGGCAAATTGATACGAATCGTCGGGATGATGCCTCAATTGTCCTTTCAGGTTGGAAGGCACAACGGTGAAGCTGCCGGACTGATCATTTAGCTCCGCTACATTGGACCTCGTGCGCCACTGCCATCCGCCGAGGGCATCAGCATAGGCCCTGCCTGTATAGGTTCGATTGCCGTCATAAAAGCCTTCTGCGACTACCGTAGAACCATCTGGTCGCGTGAACACAACTGCAAACTCTGTCTCAAAAATCGGATGACGGTCTTTAGCATCAGCCTCAAGTGACAGCTCAAATACCCCATAGTGCGGGACATTTTGTGCGTCCCGTGTGATTGTCATCCTAGCTCGTTCCTTGATCCACCCACCAAAATACCCTTGTAGTCATCTACTTCCGTCAATCTATTGCTTAAACGATACTGTCAGATTTCCAACCGCTTTTTGCCAGGCTGCGATGACTTGATCGTACAAGGGAAAATCCTCGCTGTTTTCGAGCATGTCATTATCGGCCAGCCACTGTAGCGTTCGACGAGCCCCCTCAACCCAGGGGATGGTCACCTGAAAGCCGAGATCTTCGCGCGCTGCTGTGTTGTCGAAGAGATTGTTGTAGCTGAAGTTCACCTCGGTCAAGTAAGCTTCCTGAGGGGCCATCCGCACTAGAATATCTGTGGGAATATGGACAAATTCAGGCGCTTGCGCACCGATGGCTTCTGCCAGCCCTTGATGATAACCCTCCCATGTCATCCACTCTTCGCCAGCTACATGGTAGCCGCGCCCTTTGGCCTTCTCATTACCGATAGCTCCGACAAAGGCCACGGACACGTCATCCCGGTGACAGGTAGGCCAGAAGGACGTGCCGTTGCCGTGTACGATGATGGGTTGCTTTTTTCGCAAACGATCCAGGTGGTAATTGCCACGCCCAAGCGCGTGGAGAAGGTTATTACCGCCTTCGCCATAGGTATGCCCGGGCCGGATATTGGTCACGACCAGATCGCCGCGCTCGTGAGCGGCAAAGAGGAGTTCTTCACAGCGTGCTTTGTGATAGGCATAGGGGAATTTCTCCGACGGTAATCGCTCAGCAGCTTCGGTGATGGGATAGGCGGCAGCAGGTTTGGTATACACGTCTACCGTGCTGCAAAAGATATAATGCCCGGTGCGGCCCTTGAATGCACGTACGGCACTTTCTGCCTCTTCGGGAAGATAGCAGACCATGTCGATCACGCAATCAAACCAGCCTGCTTCCTGCATCTGATTCTCAAAATTGGCGAAGTCCTTGCGGTCGCCGGTAATGGTGCTGTAGTCTCCCTCGACTTGTGAGGGCCTGAGTCCACGATTGTAGAGAACGACATCCTCGCCACGTTCCAGCAGCAAGCGAGTGATCCCCGTGCTTATGATGCCGGTGCCGCCGATAATCAGTATTCGCGCCACTTTGCTCTCCTTTGTTTCGCTGTTTACGGCAGCATCCAGTCTGCACGATCCGCTAGATCTGCTTGTACGTCGGGTCGCCATTTGTAGACCGCTTCCGGCCCGATCGGATCATCCCACCAGTGTTTCTTCGCCGGGTCGGGCTGCACGAATTTACCGCCCCAGCCGCCCTGGTCGGGTTTCTCAGGATCGTTTACGCCCCGGACAGCGCTGAGCAAATGCAGGTATGACGGCGTGTCGCCCTCCCATACACCCGGCAATTCGTGATTCCACCCACTTCGTGGGTAGACCGCCCCCAGAGGACCGTGTCCCTGGCGCAGGTTGTCGTTGGCCCACGGCAGGTCGGCCAGCGAATGATCGGCCCCGGGCGCATTCCAGAACATCCCCTTGTAATTTTTCTCAGAAGTGATGACGAACAGATTCGGGAAATTGTCGAGCATCCAGTCTGCCGTATTATCCTGTCGTCCGATCAAGAAAATCCTCAGCTTGCTGAGGAAATGGGCCAATTCAATGGCGCTTCGGCTATGCTGCACTTTCCAGATGGCCTGGCCGAGTTCGCAGGATCCGCCCCAGACACAAACCCAGACCAACCGGTCGTCAGGTTTGTCCACGATACGGATAATGGCCTCGGAGGCTTCCGTGTCTTTGCCCGCACCCAGCATATTGTCAACTAGCAGCCCTGGTCGTCCAAAATGAGGTGAGCCCCAGCTTCCGTCGAGTCCCTGCCATGTGATCGCACGCAGGGCGTCCGCAGTCGGGTAGCTGGGATCATGCTTTGCCAGGTTGGGCTGGACCTGTTCATACACATCGAGCAGGTCCAGAATATTCTTTTTTCGCGCGATATTGGCGAGACTGCCGGCGGAGGCGATGAGCGCTTCGACATCGAGGTCATTGGTGTAGAGCAGAAGCCGGATCATGGATTGCACATCGTCCGGATCAGAATACATTTCCGGCGGCTCGCCTTCTATGAAGGTGCTTCCGGGAATGACATTGATCGGCGGAAAATCCGTCATGACGATGACGCGCGGTGCTTGAGCAGACTGATCGTGTGCTTGTATATTCATTTGCAGTCCTTGGCCCTCTGGCCCGTCTGTCCTGGCACAGGAATATGGGCAAAACTTTGGACCCGGTCAGCCAATGCGTAGTTGCCCCGAGTCCAAGATACGGGCATTGCCTAAAGGCGCGACCCACGCCGGATAAACTGTGCGAGCTTCGCAAAGAAATCCTCGTGGATGAAGCGCGTATTCACGTTGTCATAGACGCGAATGGGACGGTATTGGCCAGGATGGATGTAGTGCATTTGCTGGTCAAACAACGGCGCAGGACGCCAGGTCCACTTGCCGCACTCAGGGTCCAGGATGATGCCGATACAGGGTGAATCGCCCAGAGAACGGTACTCCATGTGCGGCTGCGTCGCCGCATTATGCGCCAGCAGCTGCTCGACCAGGTACTTGCCGATCTCGCCCTGGGGATACACTTTTTCAATCAGTTCGGCATAGCCTACGCTCATCGTCCGGTAGGTGTATCTGGGAATCTGCCACAGCTCCAGCTTCGACTTCATCAGCACATTGGCGGCGTGGATGTCGTTCGAGAGATTATACTCCCGCCCGCCGTTCGGCCAGTCGCCACCGCCGATCCAGATTACACGGATATTCCGCTCTTCAATCTTCGGCTCAAGCAGCAAGGCAGAGGCCATGTCTGTGACCGGCCCGTAGAAAGCAATGTGAAGCGGCCTGTCGTCGTCCTTCATGGCCTGTTCAATAATCAGTTGGGCACCGGGCGAGTCGACCGGGGTCGATTCGTCAGGCATGCCGCCTGTTGCCCCGGCTTCCACGCGAACCTCTTTTTCCAGGCCCATCAGACGCAGCAGCAGCATAGTTTCGTCGTAACTGTCCTGCATGCTGGTGGCAGATTTGCCGGTTCCAAAATGGGCTGGAATGATGCCATGGAGCTCGAACGAGGGCGTCAGAATCGCGTGGACGATCGCATATTGGTCGTCGGCCTCGTTCTTGGCATCCGTGTTGATGATCACACGCTGCTTGGCTTCGGGCGGAAAATCCACGTCGAAAACCGTAAACTCACTCATTAGGCAAATCTCCTAGTTGTTTGATCGTATGAAGAGGCAGTGCACCTCTCTGTACAAGGACGAGCAGTAACTGTACTAAGTGGTATATCCAGAAGTTCCTTTGACATTGACACGCAACAGGTTATCTGTAGAATAAATATTCATTAAAGACTCTTTATGCCAGCAACAGGCACTTTAGCCAAGTTTTGGCCCTATGTCAAGCGATTGTCGACAGGGCAATCGCGTTCTAAAGAGAAGGGGTAAACTCA
>JAIOHO010000872.1 GCA_019912905.1 Anaerolineae bacterium | reverse complement strand
TTAAAAGACTTGCTCCAATTTCTGCTCCAGACAGGCGTGCAGGGCTTTTACACGACCGGCGGGACGGGTGAAAGTATGCTGCTGGACCCGGACGAACGCCGCCAGGTGTTAGAGACGACGCTGGAGGTTGTGAATGGGCGGGTGCCGGTCATTGCCCACGTCGGTGACATTGCCACCCATGTGGCCGTCGATCTAGCAAAACATGCTGCTTCGGTTGGCGCGGATGGAATCGCTGCGGTGCCACCGCCCTATTTCCCGGTGGACCAGGCCGCACTGCACGCCCATTATCAGGCGATTGCAGAGGCCGCTGGTGATGTCCCGGTATGGATTTATTACATTCCGGGCGCGACGGGCAGCACCATTTCGACCGAGAGTTTCAAATCGCTGCTGACCATCGAGCAGATCGTAGGCGTCAAATACACCGCCATTAACTTTTTTGAAATGCGCAATCTGATCGAGGCGATGGCGGGCCGTGACTTTACCATCATGTCCGGCGCAGACGATTCGTGCTTGCCAGCCTTGACGATGGGGGCTGCCGGAGCCATCGGCACGACTTACAACATCATGGCCGGGCATTTCGTTCAGCTTTATGCCGCCTACGAGCGCGGCGATATCCAGACGGCGCAGGATCTGCAATATGCGGCCAACCGCGTCATCAAAGCCCTGCTGACCGCACCGGTCATTGCCGGGGTCAAGCTCATCCTGAAACGGATGGGGTTCGACTGCGGCACACCCCGGCGACCGCTGCGACCCCTGACCCGTGAAGAGGAAATCCGGCTGTGGGCCGCGCTGGATGCGACCGAGTTCACACAGATCGCCGGAATTCCCCTGCAAGCGGAGTAAGCAGCACTCATGGAATTCCGTCCTTTTGGGAATACCGGCCTTCAGATTTCCGCGCTGTCACTTGGCACCGCCGCTTTCGGAATGAATTACGGCATCAGCCCGGATGCGAGCAAGACCGGTGGACTGCCGCCACCCTCGGATGCAGACTGCGCCATGCTCGTACAGTGTGCGCTGGATTCCGGCATCAATCTGATCGATACCGCACGCGCCTATGGCGACAGCGAGGTTGTACTTGGCGAGGCGCTTCAGGGCCAACGCCAACGGCCTTTCATCGCCACCAAAGTACACTGCCTGGACAGGCGCGGTGCACCACTTCGGGGTTCAGCGCTGCGCGCACGTGTGCAGGCCTCGGTGCGGAAAAGTCTCGAAGCGCTGAAGACAGATCACGTCGATATGCTCCTGATCCATAGTGCACCGCCGACCCTCCTGCAATCTAATGAGGTCATTGACGTGCTGCGCGAGGTCAAATCCAGAGGCTGGGCGCGCTATGTGGGTGCTTCAACCTATGGACAGGAATCACCACAACTGGCAATCGAGCACGATCTGGACCTGATTCAGGTGGCTTACAATGTATTTGACCGGCGTCTGGAAGACACTATTTTGCCGCTGGCGCGCCAGCACGGTGTTGCGGTGGTGGTGCGCTCAGTTTATCTTAAAGGCGCACTGACCGAACGAGGAGACGATCTCCCCGAACACCTGGGGCAGTTGACTGATCTTTCACGCCGGTTCCGTCAGATTGCCGCACAATACGAGCTGGCCCCGGCTGATCTGGCACTCCGCTTCGTCCTGACGAACCCTGCGGTGGCGAGCGCCCTGGTCGGCGTGCGCAGTGTGGCAGAACTCGACCTTGCGTTACAGTCCGCCACCCAAGGTCCGCTGCCACCCAACATTCTGGCCGATTTAGATCCGCTGCGCACGGATGACGTGCAGCTTGTTGATCCGAGCCGCTGGGGGATTCCATGACCACCGAAGTTGGATTACACAAAACCGAACTGGATACACCGGTCCTGTGGGTCGAGCTGGACACAATGGAAGCCAACATCCGCGCCCTCGCTGCCCATTTCGCAACCGCCGGGGTTAACTGGCGTCCACACATCAAAGGCATCAAGATCCCGGCTGTCGCCCAGCAGATGATCGCAGCAGGCGCAATCGGGGTGACGTGTGCCAAATTGGGCGAAGCCGAGGTGATGGCCTATGCAGGCATCCGCGACATCCTGATTGCCAACCAGATTGTCGGCAACCAGAAAATCACACGCCTGGTCAGCCTGGCTCATTACGCCAACCTCAAAGTGGCCGTCGATAACGCCGACAATACGGCTCAGATCGGCGGGGCGGCGGCAGCGGCAGGCGTGGAAATCGGCGTATTAATCGAAGTCAATACAGGGATGAATCGTGCTGGCGTGGCTCCGGGGGAACCTGCACTGGCACTTGCCCGGATCGTACAGCAGACACCCGGCCTGCGCTTCGAGGGGCTGATGGCCTGGGAAGGCCACACCTTGTCCCAGTCAGACCCCGAATCGAAACGCAAAGCAATTGTCGAAGCAGTCATGCAGCTCACCGATTCCGCAGCACTGTGCCGGTCCGCCGGGCTGCCGGTGAACATCGTCAGCGGCGGCGGCAGCGGCACCTACCAGATCACCCCCTTCCTGAGCGGCATCACCGAAATTCAGGCAGGCGGCGCGATTTTTAATGACAACACCTACCGGGGTTGGGGTGTCCAGACCAAACCGGCGCTGTTCGTGCGTTCGACCGTCACCAGCCGCCCCCACCCCACCCGGATCATCTTTGACATTGGCTTCAAGAGTGCACCGGCCTGGATCAACAAACCCACGCCGATCGGTATCGACGGCGTCCAGAACGTCGGTACGTCCGCCGAGCACGGCATTGTTACGCTGGAATCACCCAATGAGACCATCCGCATCGGCGATGTCTTCGATTTTGTGATTGGTTATACCGATGCCACACTGTTCCTGCACGACCAGCTTTACGGTATTCGGAATGACCGCGTCGAGGTCGTCTGGGATGTTCAGGGTCGGGGCAAACTGCGCTGAGACCTGTGAGAAGGACTGCTGCATGAAAATCGCCATACTTTACGGGCCACGAGATTTACGCATCGAGGATCGTCCTCTCGAGGTGACTTCCCTTGCGCCGGATGCAATCTGGGTTCAGACCGTCATGAGCGCCTTCAAAATCGGCACAGACCGGGGCAACTATGAAGGCGCAGAGCAGGTGCCGGGCGCACCGGATTACCCTCGCTGGGTGGGCGACAGTAATCTGGGTGTCGTTCGGGCCGTCGGCAGCACCGTCAACCGCGTACAGGTCGGTGATCGAATCGTCACACGCTACCCCCACCAATCCGAATATGTCATGCGCGAATCAGAGAGTCTGGTCGTCGTGCCGGAGGGTGTAGACCCGGAAGATGCGGTGTACGCGCATTTGTATGCCTTGAGTGCACACTGCTATCGCAAGGCTCTGTTCCAGCCCGGTGAGAATGTCGCCGTTGTCGGCGTTGGCGTACTCGGGTTGGGTGCAGTCGCCCTCGGTCCGCTGCTGGGTGCGCGCGTCGCGGCCATCGCCAACAGTTCCGTTCGCCTGGACATGGCCGCGGACATGGGTGCTCATGCCGGATTCCTCAGCGATGATCCCAACCTGGAAGCCAGGCTGGACCAGTTCACCGGCGGTCAGGGCATCGATCTGGTCATACTGACTGCTAATCCCTGGCCTGCCTACCGGACTGCGCTGGAAATCGTGCGGTCCAATGGACGCGTCGCCATCGTCAGCCTGTTGGGTCGCGGTGAAGCCCCACTGGACTTTAATCCATTAAGTATGGACTTGTTTTACGCCAAAGGCATCGCACTCTTTGCCGTGTCCGGGACCAGCGGCTACCTGTTCCCGGATCGCGCGAACAACCCAATGCAGGTATCGAATCGATTCGCTCCCGACCAGGAAGCTGCGTTTGTCCTCGCGCTGATGGCGGATGGAAGACTGAAGCCCAGCAAGCTCATTACCCATCGCTTTCATTACAGCCGGATCGTCGAAGCCTATGAGATGGCCTTCCGGCGAGAAAAAGCGATGCTCGGGGTCATCTTTCGCTGGGATGAGGAGCCTAATGATGCGTTTCGCAGGTAAGGTCGCGCTGGTTACGGGCGCGGCACGCGGCATCGGCGCTGGCATCGCCCGGAGATTGGCGACCGAGGGGGCCGACATCGCCATCAATGATGTTGCCAACATGAAGCTCGCGCACGCCCTGGCTGCCGACATCCGAGAGATGGGCCGACAAGCGGCGGTGTATCAGGCCGATGTCGCCGACCGCCCTGCCATCACTGCCATGATTGGTGAAATCGTCACCAACTTTGGGCACCTCGACATTGCAGTCGCCAACGCCGCGATTAACCTGCGCGAACCCATTATCGAGGCCGCCTGGGAAAATGTGCAGCGTACTGTCGAGGTCGCCCAGTTCGGCGTCTTCCACTGCTGCCAGTTGGCGGCCCAGCAGATGATCCGCCAGCCGGTCGCCACAAGCGCGCGGGGCAAAATTGTGATCATCAGTTCGGTTCACAGCGAACTGCCGGTCCGCAACAGTGCTGCTTACAATATGGCAAAAGCGGCGATCAACCATTTCGGGCGCACGCTGGCCCTGGAACTCGCTCCACATCACATCAATGTCAACATCATCAGCCCGGGCTGGATCAACACACCGGGCGAGCGCGCCTTTTCCAGCAAGGAAGCACTCCGCGATGGTGGACACCGTATTCCCTGGGGACGATTAGGACATCCCGATGACATCGGCAAAGCTGCCGCGTTCCTATGCAGCGAGGATGCCGACTACATCACCGGGGCCGAACTTCGTGTCGATGGCGGTTTTGTGCTAGGATTGGCATTACCAACATGATGGAATGCTGATCTACAGCAAAACAAAATGATCCTTACGGGCAAATGTGCCCCCGGTTTATGTGTCCGGGTCGTTTAGCCTGCAATCAGGACGTAACGATTGATGATGAGGAATTCTGTGCTAGAACCCGTCGCCCGCGATACTCTGACCCGGCAGGTTATTGAGACGATCAAGCGGTTTATCCTGCAAGAAGACTTGAAACCCGGGGCGCAGCTGCCCAGTGAACGGGAACTCAGTGAGGCGCTGACCGTTAGCCGCAACATCGTCCGTGAGGCCCTCAGCGCGCTCGTCGCCCAGGGCATTGTCGTCAAGCTGGCAGGCAAAGGCAACTTCGTCGGGGAGTACGACCAGAAGCAGCTGATGACCTCGCTGCCGCTCACGCTGGGTGAACGCAGCCAGTCCCTGCTTGCTTTTCAGGAGGCGCGTGCGGCGCTCGAAGTCGGCGCTGTAGGCCTGATTGTGGACCGCGTCACGGATGAAGAAATCGATTATCTTCAGGCCCTCATCGATATCCAGCATCAGAAGCATCGGGATGGCAAGTCCACCATTAAAGAGGACATCGACTTTCATCTCAAGCTGCTGGCGATCACCCACAACAAGGTCATCGAAGATATGTCCCCCCTGGTGATCGAAGTGTTCCGGCGCACGCTGATCGAAGCGCCATCGTCACTGCGTATCAACCCGGAACGGATCATCAACGAACACCAGCGCATCGTGGATGCCCTGCGGGTCAGGGACCATGAGGCCGCTCTCAAAGAAATTGTCATTCACCTGAGAGTCCCCAGCTTCCGCGCGTAATCAGCCGTCTGAAACAGCACCGCCGCAAGAGTCTGCCCGGCTTAGTTCATTTCGATGCCGCCATCGACATTCAGGGCCTGCCCGGTAATATAG
>JAIOHO010000871.1 GCA_019912905.1 Anaerolineae bacterium | reverse complement strand
GCGTTTCGACTGGCCGGTGTATATCGTGGTGCCGGGCGATACGCTGTCATCCATCGCCCAGCGTGTCGCCAGCAGTGCCAGCGTCCTGGCGCAGGCCAACTGCCTGAGCAACCCCAATCTGATCACGCCCGGTCAGCCGCTGCGCGTGCCGCGCCTGCCCGACCCGGATTCTCAGGCCGGGACGATTCAGGTCAGCCCCTTCCTGATCGCCGAGGGCGGTTCCTTCACCGTCAGCGCCAACACACCGGTGACGGTGAGCTGGCCGCAAGCCCGGCGCGATGCCATCCGCGTGGAGTTTTATGCCTCGCCGCTGATCACCAACCCGCCCTCGACGCTGCTGGGGGTGGACAACAGCCCGGCGGATGGCGCGTCGATTCCGGTGACGTTCCCGCTCAATTTCCAGCAGGCGGTGCATGCCATCGCCTATTTACCCAGCGGCAGCCGCCAGCTCACGGCCAATCGGATTCCGGTCTTCGCTGTGGACAGCGGGCAAAATCCACCCCCGGCATTCCAGCCCAACCTGGGCAAAGAGGGCGACATCACCGTCCTGCCTTATGGGTCGATCACCACAACCTGGAATCCCTCCGCGCTGGCGCAGGCGACGTATGTCGATTTCACCCTGATACGCTTCGGCACGCAGCGCCAGTTCCTGGGGCGTGACAGCAACATGGCCGATGGCGCGCAGTTCACCTGGGCAGGTGGTGACGCCGGGCCGACCGGTATTCATCAGTTTGAGGTGGTCGCCTATCGCGGCAGCGGCATCCTCGCCACCAATACGGTTCGCATCCGCTTCCAGGTCGTGCCGCAGGTGCAGGGGGACGTGATCATCAATCCCACACTGCGCACCGAGGGCGACATCCAGATCGTCCAGGCCGGGGCGACCGTCACGCTGACCTGGCAGAATGCGCCGGTGGGTCAGAGTCCCCAGTTCGAATTTACCCTGTACGAGGATGGCATCGTCGGTCCGCGGTCGATCGGCATCGACAGCAACGGCGCGGATGGCGTCTCCGTGCCCTGGACGGTGCCGTCGGCGTTGAATAATGGCCGCATCGTCGCCAGCGCGCGCCTGCCCATCCAGACCGGCCAGACCATCGAATCGCGCCCGGTGCGAGTCCGACCGGAGAGCGTGAACCCGAAGCCTGGGCCGGTGGGCCAGTTGGTCCTCTCCCCTATCGTGCGCGAGGACGGCGGCTGGCAGGTGGTGCAGACCGGCGCTGCCGTGACCCTCACCTGGGCGTCTGCGCCGACGGCCAACGTGCAGTCGGTCGAGTTCTACCTGACTCCGACTGGCACAGGTATGTCGCCGCAGTTGATCGGGACCGACAGCAGCCCTGCCGACGGCGCGAGCTATGTCTGGACCGTTCCGGGCGGATTGAGCGGTTATCTCAGCGCGATCGCCTTCACGACTGAAGGCCGCGAAATTGTGCCGATCAATAACAATGTCAATGTCTACTCTGAGTAGCATCTAATTTATATATTATGAATATAATATATCTATACTGTGAATAGCCAGTCAGCATCCGGGTGCCCGGAAGGATGAAAGCAGTCCGTTTGCAGCCTGGCGTAGGGGAAGGGCGAAGGTGGGCGACGGGCGCGCCGCCCACCTGGATACGAAAGGGGTCTATTCGGCCAATTTGCGGCTGAAGTAATCGACCATTTCGCGGAAGGCGCTTTGGGCCACTTCGTCCGTGCGCAGCTCCCCAACCGACAGCATGAAGCCGTGCGGCTCCCCGGCATACACCTTGAGTTCGAACGATGCGCCCGCGTCCTGAAGCTCGGTGGCGTATTTGTAAATATCGGCGATCGGGCTGGGCTGATCGTTAGTCCCGTGAATGATGAGCATGGGCATCGTCAGGTCGCCGATCAGGTCCGCCGGGGCGGGATCACCGTTATAGGGGAAACCATACCAGGCCACGCCCGCCTTCAGGCCTTCGACCTGCGGCATGAACAGCATCGTGTAGCGGCCCCCGGCACAGA
>JAIOHO010000870.1 GCA_019912905.1 Anaerolineae bacterium | reverse complement strand
GGTTATTCTGGCTCACCATTGGCGCGGCGCGGGTGAAGCCCTCAAGGAACGTATCAGCGCGCAGCGGGCTGGCGAATATGCCCTGCGCATCAGTACATATGCGGATGCGATTACCAGTTTCGAACGCGCGCTTGCCCTGGTGCCTGAAACTACCGTGGACAATGAAGCACGTCGCCATCTCGAAGCGGATCTGTTAATGAAGCTGGGCGAGGCCTTGCTCTATCACGGCGCTTATGACGCGGCGGCTATTCGTCTCGAAAAGGCGTTGACTCTTTTCAGAGCGCTTGGCGAGGATTCGCGGACTGCCCAGGTTCTCAATTTGCTGGGCGAGGGAGCCTGGCGGCAAGGAGAGTACGCGCAGGCGCGCCAGTTTGTCAGCGATGGTTTGACGATTGGGCGGCGAATCGACGAAAAGGCAAGTATTGCCCGATCGCTTAATCGTCTCGGAATGGTTGATGTCGATGAAGGCGATTACGTCAATGCGGAACAGCATTTTGAGGCGAGTCTCGAGATTGCGAAGGTTACGAACAATCTCGCCGAGCGGGCAACCGCTATTAACAATCTGGGCATTGTCGCCTATTCACAGGGCAGCTACGAGCGGGCGATTGAGTTCTTCGAGGAGACGGCTGAAATATGCCGCGCCAGCGGGGAACGACGAAAGGTAGCGAGCGCCCTGCTCAATCTCGGTTCAGTTGCCGGTGTCCAGGGTAATCTGGAAGGTGCAACGCTCTACTTTGAGGATGCTCTGGCGATTTGCCGATCGATCGGTGAGCGGCGCGGTATTGCGCTGGCGCTGGACAATCTGGGTTATGCCGCCAGCCTTCGGAAAGATTATGATCGTGCGCTGACCTATTTTGAAGAAAGCCTGACTCTGGCGCGTGCGATCGGAGACCGCCAGCGGATTGCGACTATTCTGCTCAATATGGGCCATGTCGCGAAAGATCGCGCTGGGTCTGCCTCGGCGCGGGATTATTTTCTGCAAGCCTTGCATCAGGCACATGTGATCCACGCGACGCCTACGATGCTCGAAATTCTGATCGGTCTGGCGGAGATTGAAGCGGATCATGTCCGGGCGCTTTCCTGGCTGGGAATGGTGCAGAATCACGCCGCCACGACCGACGCGGTAAAGTCCCAGATTGATGCGCTCATCGCCACACTCAAGGGACTGCTGCCAGCGGATATGCTGGAGCACGGTCTCGGTGAGGGGGCACAGGCAAATCTTGAGACTGTCATCGAGGAACTGCTGCGGGAACACTCTGATGCGTCTTAAGAGACCGGAGCGAGGTAATGTGCGTATGGCGTCGAAGCAAAGACGCATCGTGTCCCAACTATTTCAGGCTGACGACCGCACGATCTGATGCCGGATTCGATGCCGCATCAGGTCGGCTACAGGACTCCTTCACATGTCTCTGGTCACTGGGACGCCCATCCCAAAAATATGTCTGCTGGGGGTAAACGGGTATCCGTCCAAATGGTGGCCCATTGAGTGGCGGTGGTGCTGCACCAGGTCAAGATGACTAACCGCCAGCACACCCTGCCAATCGTTTCCAACTGGCTCAATCGCCGCTTCAGCGCCCCGTAACCTGACGAAATGGATGGCTACATTACCTGCATCGACTCATGAGAAAGCTGATTCTACCTGGCACTCGCTCAACGTCAGACTGCTTCCTTTTCGGCATAATAAGAATCATATCTTGGCATCGACACAGGGAAGAGACAGAACATGGACAAATTCAGCAGCCAATACTATGACTTAATCGAACACCAACTCTATACCGCGGTACTCGCCGACGTGATGGACGATCTCGGCTATCGGCGGCAGTGCCTGCGCCCCAGCATTCGTCCACTCTATCCTGATGCCAAAGTCGTCGGGCGGGCGGCGACAATGCTGGCTGTGGATGTGGACCAGCAGCCGGCAGCGCCGTATGCGCTTGAGCTGCGCTTGCTCGACGAATTAGCGCCTGGCGAGGTGGTGGTGTGCACGACACAGGGATCTGAGCGCGCCGGGCTATGGGGTGAGTTGCTGAGCATTCACACCCGTGCGAAAGGCAGTCGAGGCGTCATTATGGACGGCCTGGTCCGGGATGCCACCCGCATTATTCAAATGCGCTTCCCGGTGTATGCTACGGGCTTTCTGCCAGCCGACTCCAAAGGCCGTCTTGAGGTGATCGGAATTCGGGAACCGATTGAAGTTGGGGGCATTGGTGTGCGCGACGGCGATCTGGTAGTCGGGGATTACGATGGCTGCCTGGTCGTTCCGCGCGAAATTGAAGATGAAGCTGTCGCTCGGGCGCTGGAAAAAGTTGCCAAAGAAGATACAGTGCGGGAGCTTCTGAGTCAGGGCGCCAGTATTCAAGCGGTGTTCAAAGAGCATGGCGTCCTCTGAAACCACTGGGCTAATCAGGGTCTCGACCATACGGACATTCGGCCCATTAGCTCGGCACCACCGTCTTTCGCGGCATCGGGTCGATGGCAAAGTCTTGACCTAAACGAAACTCTGGCAGTCGCTTGATTGGATGATGGATATCGGATAAGGATTGGAGGAATCCGTGCGCATCGCCATTGGCGGGATCATGCACGAATCCAACGGCTTTAGCTCGGCGCGGACCGAACTGGCAGATTTTGCGATTCAGCGCAGCAATGAGATCGTGGACTGGTGGCGGGATGCCCATCATGAAGTGGGCGGCTTTATTGAAGGTGGATCGTCTCAGGATCTGGTGCCCACTTTGATGGCCTCTGCCACACCCTCCGGTCCGATCACAGCAGCGGCTTATGAGGCTCTCACCGGTGAACTGATCGACCGGCTATTCGCGGCACAGCCATTTGATGGTCTGCTTTTGGCGCTGCACGGGGCGATGATTGCCGAACATCATCGGGATGGTGACGGCGAAATTGCACAGCGTGTGCGGCAGGCCCTGGGTTCCCATATCCCGATGGTCATCACCCTCGATTATCACGCTAATATTTCGCAACCACTCGTCGATAATGCGACCGCTCTGGTCGTCTATAAAACCAACCCGCACCTCGATCAACGAGCGCGAGGGATACAGGCGGCAAATCTTCTGATGGATACGCTCAGTGGGAATGCCA
>JAIOHO010000869.1 GCA_019912905.1 Anaerolineae bacterium | reverse complement strand
GTCTTTTAAGGTCGAATTTCTCATCGAGGGTTATGCCAGCCGTCCCTGGCAGGGTGCTGCCAACGACGCGCAGCGTAAAGAGAAAAACAAGCAGCTTTCGCAGGCCCGTGCCGATGCCGTCGCGTCTCAGGTCAACGGCATGTTTGCCGAAGTGCTGGGCGGCATCTCCTCGGTCGGGCGCGGCGCGGCGGTGCGGCTGGTCGAGTATGACATCCGCTTCGAAGGCGGCGAAATGGTCAAGAATAAGGCCACGGAGAAAATCCTGGCGGAAGATCAGAACGGCGACCAGATCGAGGCGGAAATCAAAAGACGGGAGGAACAATACCGCAAGGAGTTCCCGTCCATGTCCGAGCAGGAAATCAAGAAGATGGCGCGGGCGAACCTGGGCACAGGCTCCGAAGCGGATGACCCCTTTATCCGGCGCGTGGTCGTCACTGCGATGTGGCGCGGCTTTGAAATTCAGTGGGGCGACGCGAATGCGACTCCGGCCCCGACTCCGCGCGGTAACTAAGCGGCTTGATCCACTCGGATTGCGCGGTAGACCGGCCCATCGTCTGCTGGCGGCCAGCAGAGACATGACATCTCCGGGCACATCAGGTACGATTGGGGAGAGGTTTGCACCGGATGTCGTAGAGGAGAGAAGTTCACTTGACCGCCATTACGCCGCCGTCAGGACCGACGACCGCCGATAAGATGCGCGGCCTGCCCTGGAGCCTGGCCGCCAATGCTGCGAACTCGGTTTTTGCTCAATTCACTTTTTTTGGTTCCGTTTTCATCTTATTTCTGAGCGAGCTTTCGATCAGCAATACCCAGATCGGTATCCTGCTGTCGCTGTTCCCCTTTATGGGCCTGGTCGCCCTGTTCATTGCTCCGGCGGTTGCCCGTTTCGGCTATAAACGGACCTACATCACGTTCTGGGGCCTGCGGAAAGTCATGACTGCCTTTCTGCTGATGGTGCCCTGGGTGCTGTCGCAGTTTGGCCCGGAGGGGGCGGTGATCTTCATCACGGTGATTACCGCTGGATTCGGCCTGTGCCGGGCCATCGCGGAAACCGGCTATTACCCCTGGATTCAGGAGTTTGTGCCAGCCTCCATTCGCGGCAAATATTCCGCGACCAACAATGTCATCTCCAGCCTGACCAGCATGTTGGCGGTCGGTGTTGCCAGCTATGTCCTCGGCCTGGCGCTTGGTCTGAACCGTTTCATGCTGCTGTTCGCGGTCGGGGTGGTTTTCGGCGGCCTGTCCGTATGGATGTTCAGCCGCATTCCGGGCGGCGCTCCGGTGCGGGATGCCAGCGCCAAGCGGGTGACCTACCGCGATATGCTCAAGGCGGCGCGCGATCGCAACCTGCTGCTTTATCTGGGCGGCATCGCGCTGCTGGCTTTCGGCACTGGCCCGTTGTACTCGTTCCTGCCGCTCTTTATGGAAGATCAGATCGGTCTGTCCGAAAGCAACGTGGTTTCGCTGGCGACGGCGGCGCTCATCGGCGGTTTGCTGTCGTCCCATCTGCTGGGCTGGTCGGCGGATCGCTACGGCAGCAAGCCGGTCATGATCTCCGGCGTGGTGTTGAAAATTATCCTGCCGTTTGGCTGGCTGCTGATGCCGCGCAACACGGATGCTAGCCTGTTTTTCGCGCTGCTGATTGCGCTGTTCCAGGGCGTGGCGGACATCGCCTGGGCGGTCGGGTCGGGCCGGCTGCTGTTTGTCAGTGTCGTACCTTCGGAGCGGAAGACCGAGTTTATGGCGGTCTATTATGCCGCCGTCGGCATCATCGGCGGGGCGAGTCAGGTGCTGGGCGGCGGCCTGCTGGATGCATTTTCGGGGATTTCTGGTCAATTCTTAATTTTTACACTCGACCCTTTTACGCCGCTGATGGTTGCCAGCGTCATCCTGCCGCTGCTCAGTCTGCTGGTATTTCGGCGGGTGCGGGCCGACAGCCCGGTCAGCGTCAGCGAGTTTGCGGGGATGTTCGTGCAGGGCAACCCGGTTTATGCGCTGGAGACGATGGTGCGCTACTACCGCGCCCGCGACGAACGCTCGACGGTGGTGATGACCGAAAAGATGGGGCAGGCTAAAAGCCCGCTGACCGTCGATGAAATGGTGGAGGCGCTGGCCGATCCACGCTTCAATGTGCGGCTGGAAGCCATCATCTCGATTGCCCGCATGAAACCGCATCCGCGGCTGACCGAAGCACTCGTGCATGTCCTGAACGGCACGGAACTGGCGTTGAGTGCGATGTCGGCCTGGGCTTTGGGGCGTATGGGTGATAACACCGCCATTCCCACGCTGCGTGCCGGGCTGGATTCAGGCTACCGCTCGATTCAGGGACAGACGGCGCGCGCGCTGGGCACGTTAGGCGACCGCGAGATTATCCCGCTGCTGCACGAACGCCTGAAAACCGAGACGGACAAAGGGCTGATGATGGCCTATGCAGCCGCCCTGGGCAATCTGCGCGCCACCGAGACGATCGACACGCTGTTCGATCTGCTGCGCAAAACGGAGAACGAAGGCGCGCGTATGGAACTGGCGCTGTCGCTGGCGCGCATGATGGGCGAGGAGCATCATTTTATCCGCCTGCTGCGCCAGAGTCGCAGTGATCCCGGCACAGCGGCGTCGCAGGAACTCAGCCAACTGCGCAACCGGCTGTCCCACTCCGTCTCGGAAGCCATGCGCACCATGCTGCTGGACAGCTCGAATAGTTTTGCCCGGGATGACCTGGACGGGGGCATCACGGCGCTGGTGCAGATGATTCGGGCGCTGCCGCCTTCGGCCTATTATGATGATCTGGCGCTGCGCATGCTGCACAGTTGTGCCGACGGCCTGGAAGCGTGCGGCGTCGCCCGCCTGGAATACCTGATCGTCGCGCTGCATGTCCTGCACAGCGGGGTGCGCGGCTAGAACTGAAAAGGGAGCGCCGCTTGCGCTCCCCTCCACTGACTGGTGCCCGTGATGGACCGTTATTTCCACTTGATCGTGCAGCCCTGCGGCGCGGTCTGGGCGAGTGCTGGGGTTTCTCCGGCCAGGACCGCATCCAGCGCGTCGCGGAAATAGGTCTGCTGCACCGCATCCGGGTCTTCATAATTATCGTCCGGCGCGCCGTGATATTGCAGCTTGCCGCTCTGATCGAACAGGAAGATTTCCGGCGTGCGTTCCGCGCCATAGGCATGAGCGACTTCCTGCGACTCGTCGCGCAGGTAGGGGAAGTTGAAACCCTGTTCCTGCGCCCGCTGCTTCATGGCATCGAAGTTGTCACCCGGATGCGTGACGGCATTGTTGGCATTGATCGCCAGAAGCTGCACGCCTTTTTCCGCATAATCCGCCTGAGCCTGGATCAAACG
>JAIOHO010000868.1 GCA_019912905.1 Anaerolineae bacterium | reverse complement strand
GTATTGTAACCTCAGATCAGCGATTATCGAACGCTCTATATTCAAGGAGATTAAGCTATGTCGTTCTCTCGACGTGATTTTTTGAAAATAACCGGCGCGGCGGGAGCCGCAGCAAGTTTTTCATCACTTCCCATAGGCAGGCTGGCGGCACAGAGCGGCGATGTCACGGTGGTCTGGTGGCAGTCGCACGGTGGTGCATTGGGGGAACTCCTCAATGCACTGGCACAAGAATTTAATGACATGGACAACGGTATCACCATTCAGGTTGAGTATCAGGGTGGATATACCGACACAATGGATAAAGTGATTACTTCAGCAGCGGCAGGTGCCCTTCCCGACATGCTGCATGTGGGTGATGGGCAGTATCCCCCCCTGGCTCGAAACGGCATCCTGCTTCCGCTTGACGACCTGATCAACGGGCCAAATGGTATCAATCTCGACGAATACAGTGCGCCAGTTTATCGCGGTGTGCTGGACGGCAAAATGTATCAGCTTGCCTACGGGGTGAGTACACCAATCTTCTACTACAATGTTGAAGCACTGGAAGAGGCGGGGCTGGATGGCCCCCCGGAGACCTGGGATGCATTCTTCGACGATTACCTGCCGAAGCTCACGAAGGAGGGCCGTTTTGCTTTTGCTTACTCACCTGGGTCCTGGTGGCAGCAAACGGCCTATTGGAGCAACGGCATCATGGTAAACGATGAAAACTGGGAGATTGACCTCGCCAATCCGGCGGCGGTGTCCTGGTTTTCACGCATGCAGCAGGCGCGGCAAAATGACCAGGTGAAGTTCCCTTCGCCCACTGACGAGGGCGGCGGGTCCGGAATCTTTGGCAGCGGGAGCGCCGCCATGTTGATCGAATCGACAGGCCTCATCGGTAATGTGGACAATCTGGTCGGCGGTGCCTTTACCGCGCAGGTAGGCTTCCTGCCAGGTGGATCAGCCGGACGCTTTGTTCCTAGCGGGGGCAACGGCCTGAGCATTATCAATGGCGTGAGCGATGAAAAGCGAGATGCGGCCTGGGAGTTCATCAAATTCCTGCACGCGCCTGATCAGTACAGCCGCTATGACGAGTTGAGTGGCTATATTCCAATCACGGAATCGACTGCTGCCAAGTTAGCCGACGTCCTCCAAAGTGATCCACGCCGCCAGGTCGCCATTGACCAGTTCGAGTTTTCACGCTGGCACATGCGCTTCCACACGCTGGCACGCGGCGAACAAGCTTTGGCGAACGCCTGGAATGACTGTGTCCAGACGGACATCAGCGTTCAGGAGCGCCTCGACCAGTTGCAGGAAGAAGCAATTGAAATCATTCACGACGCCGGCTTCGAGCCAACGCTGCCGACCAGTTAAGCGGTCAACTCAACTTCTAGATATACCACATCCCATCGATGTGGTATATCTCACTGGTTACACGGGACTGGAGCGTTTATCAGAGTCCCCGAATGCCTGAAACCCAAGTTAGTTTGTCAATGCCGACGGGAAGTGCAGATTGCCTGCTGTTGGTCGGCGGTCATGACGGCGGGTCGTGTCCACGCTGGCATGTCTCGCTGCGCCCTCCTTCGTTGTTAATTTTCCCCACGATTCGTAAGGAACCGGTTCCTGCGCGGGGCTGGGTGCCAGCGTATACATCGAGGCCCCGGGTTCACTTTCGACCAGATGGTTTCCCGCTCTGCCTCGGTCACTCGCGCGGGGATTCCAAACTGCATTGGCTTCAACGATTCAGATTGATCCGGTCTCAGACCGCTTTTAGACCACGCGCAGGGTGTACGGTGTGTGAGGAAGCCAGGTGACACAGCCGCTGTCTCGTAGTACGCACAGATCGCGCCGGATGGCTGTCTCGCTGACATGAAATTCCCTGGACAATTCAACCAGCGTTGGACCGCGTCCATGGGCGATGACAAAGCGGTCCAGGAAGTCGAGGAGGAGTTCGTGGCGGTGTTCAGGGTGCATACCCTGAGTATAGAACGGTTGCGGCGTTTTGGGATGGACACCAGATGAGAAAAGCTGCGCCGGGAATCGGCCCTCACAACAGAGCGATAAACTCATCGACCGTCAGCCCCGCTTGTCGGAGGATATTTCGTAAGGTGCCGCGCCGAATTTCGCTGTGGTCGGGGACAACAGTCTGAGCAAAAGGGTCGTCACGACGCATAAAGACGTGGCTGCCTTTTTGACGGATGGCGACGAAGCCGACCTTTTCCAGGGCGCGCATACATTCGCGGCCAGAAATCGAAGGTAACCGGGTCATACGCCGATCAGTTGAGCGTCGTGGATGTAATCTTCAGGGACGGGCGTCCCTTCCGCCTCCAGCACTTCAATGTATAGCTCAATGGCCTCTTTGATGTTGGCGATGGCTTCCTCGCGGGTATCGCCCTGGCTGAAGCAGCCGGGCAGCGACGGCACTTCAGCAATCCAATAGCCATCCTCGTCGGTGTACAGCAGCACATTTCGCATGGCAGTCGTCTCCTAATGGTTCAAGTATAGATCAAAAAGCGCGCCGATGTCAGCGCGCTTGCTGAAATCGTCCCGGCATCGTGTGCCTGACCCAACGGCAGATCAAGCGTGTCTGGGCGCTCATGCGCCTGCCGGTCCGTTTGCCATCCCGCGCTCGCCTGCCCGCAATCTTCCGGGAACCGGTTCCTGCGTTGCGCCGGTCGCCATTGAGGCCCCCAGGTTCACTTTGGACCGGATGCCTTATACCGCGTCCCTGGTTACCCTCGAAGCGATCTCCAAGCTGCAAGTTCGGTCAGTAATTGAGCTTGATGCGCCCCCGGACGGTATTGGCGTCCTTGACGACCGCATAGTGCATGGTGGTGGCTCCGTTGGCGTGCCCGGCGATGAGTAGGGCTTCCTGCCAGTGGTGAGTTCCAGTCGTCACTGACAATCGTTTCTTCCCGCGCGTTGAATCGCACTCATGCGTGCCTGACCTCAACATACCTAGCTCTCGCATAAAGTCATAGCTGGCTCATGATGACAATCACTGCCGAGCACCAGAGTGCAATGATAAACTACATTCAATTAATTGAATGTAGTGAGGCTTTGGATGACTGACGATAGGCTGCGTCAAGGCGAAACAGGTGTCTGTTACATCGAAAACGCACAGGGAAAGCGCCAGCCATACATCTCCCAGCAACCCATCTTAACAAAGCCATAGCGAAAGACACCCAGGAGGTAGAATCGTGACTTCCCAACCTGCAAGTATCCCTACTGCATCCAAGGTCAGCATCATGGGACGGTTATCCATCCTTGACCGATTGTTGCCTTTGTGGATTTTCATTGCCATGATATTGGGGATCACGCTTGGGAAAGTATTTCCCAATCTTGCCCCTGCCTTAGACACGGTTAAGTTAGATACGGTATCCTTACCAATTGCCATTGGGTTGCTGTGGATGATGTATCCAGTACTGGCAAAAGTGAATTATGGCAAAATCCCCGCCATTGTGGGCAACTGGAAGATGTCTGGCACATCCCTATTCCTCAACTGGATCGTTGGTCCAGCGCTCATGTTTATCCTCGCCTGGACGTTGCTGCCCGATTATCCCGAATATCGAACCGGGCTGATTATTGTTGGCCTGGCACGCTGCATTGCCA
>JAIOHO010000867.1 GCA_019912905.1 Anaerolineae bacterium | reverse complement strand
GCCGCTGCCGCACCAGCAGGGATCGTTGCGCCCGATCTTCTCTTTGGAGGTCTTGCGCACTGTTTCCGGCTTGCTGGTCGCCGCGCTGCCATCGCCCACGCCTGGACGCACCGCCCGGTAATTGCGGCGGACCGGCTGCTGCTGGGCCACCTGCACCCGGACGTTCAGCAGATCGTGCGCCGCACGCGCGCGTACCTGAGTCTGCATGTCGCCCCACATGGCGAAAGCCTCGCGCTGATATTCGACCAGCGGGTCGCGCTGCGCAATCGCCATCAAACCGATGCCCTCGCGCAGCATGTCCAGGTCGGTCAGGTGCCGCCGCCAGAAGCCATCCAGCGTATTCAGCATGATCAGCCGTTCGGCACGGTGCATCAGATCCGGGCCGAGTTCCGCAGTTTTGGCATCGTAGGCGTCGATCGTCGCCTGCACCACCAGTTCTTCCAGATCATCGAGCGACTTTTCTTCCATCGACTCCGGCGTGATGTTTTCAGGAACCGGGAAGATGGTGAACAACTGGCGGTACAGGGTTTCGAGATCCCACAGATCCGCCTCGTCCTCTTCGCCAACGAACTGGTCGAGCGTATCGACGACCGATTCTTCGAGGATCTTAAGATACTGCTCGCGCATGTCCTCGGCTTCGAGTACCTCGCGCCGCTGCCGGTAGAGATAATCGCGCTGTTTGTTGACGACATCGTCGTAATCCAGCACGCGCTTGCGGATGTCGAAGTTGTAGCCTTCAACCCGCACCTGCGCCTGGGCAATCGACTTGGTGATGATGTTGTGTTCGATCGGCTCGTCCTCGGGGATATTGGCCCAGGACATAAACTGCTTGACCCGGTCGCCCTGGAAACGGCGCATCAGCTCGTCTTCGAGGCTCAGATAGAAGCGGGATGCACCCGGGTCCCCCTGGCGGCCCGAACGCCCGCGCAGCTGGTTGTCGATACGCCGGGCTTCATGCCGCTCGGTTCCGATGACGTACAGTCCGCCTGCGCCGATCACGATCTTGCGATCTTCGCGGCACTCGGCTTCGGCTTCCGATACGGCAGCTTCCCATTCTTCGTCAGTCGCCTGGGTGATCTCGATGCCCTGCTTGCGCAGCTTGTCGCGGGCCAGACCTTCCGGGTTGCCGCCCAGCAGGATGTCCACACCACGTCCAGCCATGTTCGTGGCGATGGTCACGGACGTGGAGCGTCCAGCCTGCGCGATAATCGACGCCTCGCGCTCGTGGTTTTTCGCGTTGAGGACTTCGTGTTTCACCCCGGCGCGCGACAGCAGCTTGCCCAGCCGTTCCGAAGTCTCAACCGCGACGGTACCGACCAGCACCGGCTGGCCCTTGGCCTGGCATTCCTTGATGTCGCTGATGACCGCGTTAAATTTAGCTGCCTCGGTCGCGTAGATCAGGTCTTCGCGGTCATCGCGGATCACGGCCACGTTGGTCGGAATGGCGACGACTTCCAGGTTGTAGATTTTCTCAAATTCTTCTGCTTCGGTCAGGGCCGTACCGGTCATACCGGCCAGCTTCTTGTACATGCGGAAGAAGTTCTGGAAGGTGATGGTCGCCATCGTCATATTTTCGCGGCGAATATCGACGCCCTCTTTGGCTTCGATGGCCTGGTGCAAACCTTCGGAAAAACGGCGGCCATGCATCAGGCGGCCCGTGAACTCGTCCACGATGACCACTTCGCCCTGCTCGACGATGTATTCCTTATCGCGGTGATAGAGCGTATAGGCCCGCAGCGAATTGTCCAGATACGGGATCATTTCGGCGTGGTCCGCGTGGAATAGCTGGTCCACGCCCATAATCTTTTCGACCTTCTCGACACCGGCTTCAGTGAGGAAGGCCACACGGTCCTTAATATCGACCACGAAATCGCCGTCGGGTTCTTCCTCGTCCACGCTGTCCGGGCTGCTCGGCTTCAGGCGGCGGACGACGTCGGCGAACACCTTGTAATACTCGGAGGGCGGGTCGGATGGACCGGAAATAATCAGCGGCGTGCGCGCTTCGTCGATCAGGATGTTATCGACCTCATCGACGATAGCATAGAACAATTCGCGCTGCGACACCTGATCCGCTTCCATGACCATATTGTCACGCAGGTAATCGAAGCCGAACTCGTTGTTCGTCCCATAGACGATGTCGGCCCGGTACGCTTCACGCCGGGTAATGGGCCGCAGGTTCTGGAAGCGTTCGTCATCGGAATCGAAGTCGGGGTCGTACAGGAACGAGCCGGAATCCGGGTTGCCTGCCGAATTCTGGATGACCGATGCCGTCAGCCCCAGCAGGTGATAGATCGGCCCCATCTGCTGCAAGCCGAACTTGCTCAGGTAGTCGTTGGGCGTCACCAGATGCGCGCCCCGCCCCAGCAAGCCATTGAGGTACAGCGGCAGGGTGGCGGTCAACGTTTTCCCTTCACCCGTCTTCATTTCGGCGATCTTGCCCTCATGCAGCACGAAGCCGCCGATGATCTGAACGTCGAAGTGGCGCTGGCCGATGGTGCGCACCGCCGCTTCACGCACCAGGGCAAAGGCTTCGTGCAGCACGTCGTCGGTCTTGGCCCCGTCAGACTGGAGGCGGGCACGCAGTTCGTCCGATTTCTGGCGCAGCCCATCATCCGAAAGCGCCTGCATCGCCGGTTCCAGGGCGTTGACTTTTTCCACCTCGTCCCGATATTTGGAAAGCGCCCGCTCGATCGGGTCGCCCAGAACTGCTTTGACTACTTTCTTGAACATATCGCCTCATCGCAGTGCTTTTGCCTGAACGGAGTAATTATATCATAGTCAAATTTGCGACTCGTTGGAATAATATGTGTGAGACAGGGCAATCGCGTTCTAAAGAGAAGGGGTAAACTCA
>JAIOHO010000866.1 GCA_019912905.1 Anaerolineae bacterium | reverse complement strand
GTCATCGTTCCAGCCGGCCCACACCAGTTTGATTCCGTAATTCGTCATCGTGTCCCTCCGCTTATTTCACAGGATGAAACGCAAAGACGCCAGGGCCGCAAAGATTGGTCAATTTCGGTGCCATTTCTCTTTGTTCTTCCTTTGCGGCCCTGGCGTCTTTGCGTTTCATCCTGTGAAATAAGCGGAGGGACACGATGACGAATTACGGAATCAAACTGGTGTGGGCCGGCTGGAACGATGACCCGACCATCGGCTTCAGCAGCCGCGCCGCCAAACGCTGGGCGAGCGAACTCCCCGCCGGGACGCGCATGCTGCTCTACGAAACCACCGGCAAACCCAAAGGCTCGAAGGCCAAAGGCACCAAATCCCTGGTCGGCGAGGTCGAGGTCAGCGGCACGTTCGAGGAGGGTGCAGCCATCCGTGCCGCCGAGGAACAGCACGATGCCGTGATTCCGGTCAAAATCGTCCGCACACGCGAGTCGGTCACACCGGTGCCGCTCGACCAGGTGCGCGCGATCCTTCACGACGAGCAGTGGCCGCGTATGGGCGAAAGCTGGCGACCGCTCAGCGAGGCGGAATATCAGGCGCTGGTCGCCGCGATGGGCTAACATGAGCACCGATGAACAAATTTATGCGGATGTCTTTGACGAGGAAATCATCCTCACTGCCCAGGTCCGCACGGTGATTCTGACCAAGCACCCCGAAGTCGCAGACTTTTCCCATGAGATTGAAAAGGCACTTCGTGAACCCGACGAAATCAGGCGCAGCATCCGTGACGAGCGCGTTGTGCTATACTATCGTCACGTGGCTGAGGTTTTGAACGGCAAGTGGGTGGTGGTCGTGGTCAAACGCTTAGAGCAAAACTTTGTATCCACAATTTACGCGACAGACCAAATAAAATCAGGCGAAGTCATATGGACAAAGTAACCCAACTCTTCTACGACCGGGAAGCGGATGTGCTGTATCTGTCGATTGGTGAACCCCGCCGCGCCATCTCACGGGAAATCGGGGATGACGTGTTGTTACGAATCGACGCCGAAACGGAGACAGTCATCGGGTTGACCATCATGAACCTGTCGACCCGGTTTGGTGAACTCGACTCGCCACAATCGCTGCCCATCACCATCGACCTGCACGAGTCTGCGAGCTGATTGGCAAGCCACTCTTTCTATATTCGCACTGAGACCCCCATGCCCGACGACTATCATCCCATCACTGCTCAGATTACCAGCCTGCTCGACGCGAACGAATGCTGGTACGAGACCTTCGAACACGAGCCGGTGCGCACCAGCGAGGAAGCCGCCCGCACCCGCCCCGGCTACACCCTCCAGCAGGGCGCGAAAGCCATCATCGTGCGCGTCAAGCGGTCCAAAACGGAGAAATTGTTCGCTATGCTGGTTTTCCCGGCAGATCGTGCCTTCGATTCGCGCAAGGTCAAAGCCTACTTCCAGGCCAAGGACATCCGCTTTGCCACCGAAGAGGAAGTCCACGAACTCACCAGCGGCGTGCAGGTCGGCGGTGTGCCGCCCTTCGGCAACCTGTTCGAACTGCCGGTCTATGCCGCGCCGGAATTGTTCGATCAGGAGAAGATCGTCTTTAATGCGGGAGATCGGCGTTTTTCGGTCGCCATGAAGTCCGCCGACTACCGCCAGCTCGTTCAGCCGACCCTCACCGATCTGCTCTAGCCTACGGGATCAACTGCCGCTGAAGCCACTCAATAATCAACGGCCCAAGATCAGAGCGATTTGCCAGCAGCGCGGTGCCATGCCCGGCGCGGTCGAACGGCTGAAACAGCTTATCACCAGTCGCAGCGGCGTCGAGGGCGCTGGCAAGCGCGAACGAATCGACATCTTCCTGGCTGGCGACGACCATCAGCGGGCGCGGGTTGAACTGCGCCAGCACCGCGTTCAGGTCGGCAGAATCCAGCGGACTGAGCAGCACCGCCGTATCGCAGGCCGCGATGACCGCACAGCCTTGCAGCACCTGGTCGGCACCCTGAGAGGC
>JAIOHO010000865.1 GCA_019912905.1 Anaerolineae bacterium | reverse complement strand
CCCATATAATGATGCGCCAGCCCTGCGGATTCACGGTCTGCCAGTTCCAGAGCCGTCTGCAAGGCATCGCTCACGGAAGGTTCCCCACCGCGCCCATCCCAAACCGGATGCAGGGCCTGTAGGCGCGGTTCGGCCTGAGCCGCCGACAGGTTCATCGCCTGCATCACCTGGCAGCCGATGCTGCCCTCGGCGCGCAGCACACCGACCAGCAGATGGCTCGTATCGGCAAACGGGTGGTGGTAATGCTGGGCCAGCAGACTCGCGTGGGTCAGGGCGCGCTGCGCATGATTGCTATACCGGCTGTCGCTCGTCATTTGGGGTTCCACCGGGCGAAATCAGGCACGCGTTTCTCATAGGTCTCATTATAGTCTCCGCCATTTGCGCGGGGCAAACAGTGGATAGGGACACCACGAGGTTGATGAGGTATCTACTCGTACCTCACCCATCGCGCGCGGCTCGATGTGCGGGAACTGGTTACGGGCGAATGGGGTCTCTTAGGGGTCAGATTGGTTGTTGGAGGGGCACAGCATGCCGTGCCCCTCCAGGTGCCGCATGCTATACGTAGGTATCCACCAGCGAGTAGGCTTTGATGCGGGACTGAATCGCTTCGGGCGTCAGGTCCGCCGGGAGATTTGAGACTTCGATTTCGACCGGCTGGCCGGGCAGCAGGTGGACGAAGTTGTCCGAGTAGCGCGCCACGACGCCGGGAATCGTGATCCAGGCCCACAGCGCCGGACGCTGCGCTTCCAGGCGGACGACGACGCCATCTTCATCGTCGTGCACGGTCAGGCTGATCTGCGGGTCGGGCAGCTCGAGGTGTTTAGGCCGCACGAACGACACGAAATTGGACGAAACCAAGGCGTCGCCCTGAACCAGCCAGACCCACAGCAGCAGATTGCGCGCGCCGTGTTCTGCCAGGGGCTGTGACAGGTCGAGGGTCTGGATGCACTGGCTTTCCTGCGCGCCGATGGCGGCATCCAGACTGCCCTCTTCGATCATCTGCCCGTTCAGGTCGGTCAGCAGCCAGCGGACTTCCCCGGTCTGCGCCTGGCGTTCATCGTTGGTCAGGTGCACATCGACGGTGCCCTGTTCGAGGTCTTCGACGGCGGACAGCAGCAGCGGCTGATAGAAGCGCCGAGCCATATAATGGAGGGCCTTCCAGCGCCCGTAGAAGTCGATCGAGGACCAGCTTGCCACCGGCCAGCAGTCATTGATCTGCCAGTAGAGCGTGCCCATCCCGCGCGGCATGGCCCGCCGCCAGTGCTCGACCGCGTATTTGATGCCCATGCCTTGCAGCACCTGGCTGAGCCACAGCGTCATGTCGAAGGAAGTCGGCAGCCGGAACCAATCGAGCATGTAGTGGATGATGGTGCTGTTGCCGATGCCGCTGCGCTGGTGATGCTCCATCACGAAGCTGGTGATGTTGCGGTCCTGCGGTTCGGTATAGGCGTAGGTGGTGTCCGGCTCGGTGAACGACTGGAAGCCGAACTCGCTGTTGAAACGGTGTTCGCAGGTGCGATACCACTCGAACGGCTGGCGGCCATGCCATACCGACCACAGATGGGCATCGCCGGAATGCGGGTTGTTGAAATCGCGGCGGTCGCCGACCGGGGTGTGTGGGCTGCACGGCCAGTAATCCGTCTGCGGGTCGAGGGCGGCCACCACCTCAGGCAGCAGTTGGTCGTAGAGTTTGGAATAATCCTCCCAGCTCATGCTGGTGGCGGTCCAGGTGTCGCCGACCAGACCCTGCTCCAGTTCGTTGTTGCCGCACCACAGCGCCAGGCTGGGGTGATGGCGGATGCGGCGCACGTTATCCTCGGCTTCGGCTTTGACATTGGTCATAAAGTCCTCGTCGAAGGCCGGATAAGTGGCACAGGCGAACATAAAATCCTGCCAGATGCAGATGCCCAGTTCGTCGCACAGGTCGTAGAAGACGTCATCTTCATAGATGCCGCCGCCCCACACGCGCAGCATGTTCATGTGTGCGCCGACGGTATCATCCAGCAAGCGCCGGTAGTCGGCAGCGGTTAGGCGGGTGACGAAGGTATCGGCGGGAATCCAGTTGGCACCTTTGGCGAAGAAGGGCACGCCGTTGACGGCAAACTGGAACGACTCGCCCCATTGGTCCGGGTGCCGGTCCAGGCGCAGGGTGCGCAGGCCGATGCGCTGCTGCTGCGTGTCCAGGGTCGCGCCGCTGGCGTCGGACAGTTGGACGCTGAGGTCATACAGCGGCTGGTCACCCAGTTCGTTGGGCCACCACAACTGCGGGTCCGCAATCGTCAGGGCCACGTCCACCCTGCCGCTGACCAGAGGGGCGCTGGCTTCGGCCACGACCTCGCCATTCAAGCGGGCGGTGCAGGTGGCAGACAGACTGGCGGAGGGCTGGATCTGTTCGGCGGTGGCGCGCACCGTCAGGCCGACCTGACCCGGTGTGCGGTGATCCTGCATCACATGAACATCTTGCAGGCGGGCCGTGTCATAGGCCACCAGTTCGATGTCGCGCCAGATGCCACAGGTCAGCAGCATCGGACCCCAATCCCAGCCGAAATTGCTGGGCTGCTTGCGAATCCAGCCGCCGCCGTCCAGCTTGTGCTGGCCGACCCCCCAGGCGGGCAGCACGCGCTCGTCGCGCTCACGTTGATGGACGTAATTCAGCGCCGAATCGAAGCGGATTTCCAGGGTATTGGTTCCGGTTTGCAGGCACGACCTGACGTCGAATTCCCAGGTGCGATACATGTTGTCGGTGTGCGCCACGATGTCGCCGTTCAGCCGGATGGTCGCCAGAGTGTCCAGGCCGTGGCAGCGCAGCCGCACGGCGTCGTGCTGGAGCAGGGCGGCATCGACCGTGAAGGTTCGCCGGAAAAGCCAATCCGCTTCGCCGATCCACAGCAGCCGCAGTTCGTTGTCGCGGTAAAAGGGCGCTTCGATCAGCCCCGCGGCCAGCAGGTCGGTGTGAACGCAGCCAGGCACGCTGGCAGGGATCGGCTGGTCTGATCCGGCCTGGATCAGTTCCCAGTGTCCATTCAAAGTTTTTTGTTCCATGAGTATCTCTTTCATTAAAGCGGAATCCGATAGGCCTGAATCATAACGCGAACCGGGGTGCCTTTGCTATGATCGCCGGGCGGCGTGTCCGGTCCATTCAGGGCGGTGTCCGATTGGCCTTATGGGAGCGGTGAAAATTTTCGCAAGCGCTTGACAAATCCGAAAAAGCTGTAATATGCTATCTTCGTTAAATGTTAAATTGCACTTTGTAAAGACATTCTGAATGTGGGTAGTAAGGCCCTGTAAGGGAAGTGTGTGGCATGATCCCGAAACATATCTGGATTGAACTGCTCGATAAACCGGAAATGGACTCCTGCGACGTCATCGTCGAAATGGAAGACGGTCGGG
>JAIOHO010000864.1 GCA_019912905.1 Anaerolineae bacterium | reverse complement strand
TCCGACGGCTGGCAGCCGGACCCTAATCATCCGCGTCGCCGCCCGCCCTGGATTCGCGTGCGCGCCCCCGGCGGCGCTGAATTTGAGCGGGTGCGCGAGTTGATGCGCTCCAAAACGCTGAATACGGTCTGCGAAGAAGCACAGTGCCCCAACCTGGGGGAATGCTGGGGCCACGGCACCGCCACATTCTTAATGATGGGCGATACCTGCACCCGGTCGTGCGGCTTCTGTGACATCAAAACCGGCAGACCCAGCCCGCTCGATTGGGCCGAACCCAACCGGGTGGCTGAAGCCGTGCGCGCGCTTGGCCTGCGACACGTGGTCATCACCAGCGTCAACCGTGACGAACGCGCTGATGGCGGCGCGCCGATTTTTGCGATGGTGATTCGCCGCATCCGCCAGGTCCAACCCGGGTGCAGCATCGAAGTCCTGATTCCCGATTTCAAAGGCAGCGAAGCCGCGCTGAAGATTGTCATGGATGCGCAGCCGGAAATCCTCAACCACAACGTCGAGACCGTCCCGCGCCTGTTCAAGAAAGTCCAGCCGCAGGATCATTACGAATGGGCCATGACCACCCTGACCAATGCCAAGAAGATGGACCCGCTGGTCCTCACTAAGAGCGGCATCATGGTTGGTCTGGGCGAAACCCTGGATGAAGTGCTGGCCGTGATGCGCGATCTGGCCGCCTGTGGCGTGGACATCCTCACCGTCGGCCAGTATCTCCAACCGAGCAATCAGCATCTCCCGGTCGAGCGCTTTTACCTGCCTGAGGAATTCGATCTGATCGAACACGAGGGCTTGAAGATGGGCTTCAAGTGGGTCGAAAGCGGTCCGCTGGTTCGCAGCAGCTATCGTGCCGAGCAGCAGGTGCGGGAACTCTCGCGTCTGAATCATTTTCGGCTGCACGAAACACGCGCCGCCGGGGATTGATCACCGTCAGGCGGGGTCGGATCTTTACTCCGCTGGTGCATCCGGGCGAAACTGGACGGTCAGCAGCAGATTGCCCATCTGGATACGATCACCACTTTTGAGTGCTAGCTGCTCATCACCGCGCAGCCGTTTGCCTTCGACATAAGTGTTGTTCGTGCTGTGCAAATCCTTGATGAATAGGGTATCGCCTTCCAGTTTGAGCGCAACATGTTTGCGGGAGATGCCCAGATTCGCTGCGCCCAGCGGGGTCAGATCCACATCCGGCGTTGTACCTTTTCCCGCCCGGCCCACGATATACTCGCGCCCGCGCTTGATCTTCGTCTCTACACGATTCTCGCGCTGCTCGTAGGCGATAAATTCCAGCACCATCTCCTCGTTGAAGTAATGCAGGCGTTCTTCAAGCTGCTCGAACATATAGCGGTTGATGCGGGCGGTGGTCCGGTCCCATAACACCGACTCGACACGAGATGGGTCGAGTTGATTGGTGACTGGCAGCGCATCATCGGCGGGCTGTGGACGATCCGGCACGGTTGCTTCGCGATCGTCCGCTGCCGCGTCAATCATCTGGGTCACGCGCGTGATTTCACCTTCAAGCTGCTCGGTCGCTTCCTCAAATGAGTAGCGGTCAAAATCAATGTAATGCATCGCGACTAACTGGTAATGGATGTTTGTGGCTGCGTTGACTAGCGCGGGGATGATCGGCTTACCCAAATTCTGATAATATTTCCATTCGTTCGACACCTCTTTCGACGCCATCGAAGCAGGTGAAACGACGAGCAGCATCAGATCGCAGCGCTGTAATGCGCCCCAGACCGCATCGCTCCAGTCTGCACCCGCCTGAATGTGATCGACGTCGAGCCAGTAGTCGATGGACCGCGTTTTCAGGTGATCGACCAGGCGGCGCACAAAATCCGCATCGGAACGGCTGTACGAAACGAAAATAGTCGCCATCGGCATGCTCTGACTTGGCTTCGCACTCATTGTATCAAAAAAGCAACCCAGGAGCTATCACAAACAAAATCGCCCCGCGCGGAGATGGCAGGGCGATTGGAAGTGCTGTTCGGTCCGTTTGCGAGGTTTTACGTCTCAATCACCTTATCGTCGATCAACTGCTGCTGCACCTTCTGGCCCTTGGGATCAAAGGAAAAATGCTGGCCGTGCAGTTGAAATTCCATGTCCTGCATCGAGCGACCCGCCCGGTTCTTCTCGACCGTGAAGACCACCCAATCGCGGTACTGGCGCGCTGTATAGGGATTGAAGGTGACGTGATCCTTCGACAGAATCTGGTACTTATTGTTCATGATGATGGCGATGTCTGATTCGTAATCCAGGGCGCTGCTGCCGCGCAGGTGGAACAGGTGAATGCGCTTGCTCTTGAGGCCATCACGATCTGCGGCGACGATCGACCATACAGGCACATCCAGCGACAGCGCAATGTCCTTCAGACCTTCGACGATCATGGTGACTTTGTCATTTTCATCACGCGGACGTTCCGGGTGAACCGCAATCTTCTGAAGGTAATCGACAAATACCGTCACGTTGCCACCGGTCGCATCACACAAACGCGCCGTCATTTCCTTAATCGCGCGCAGGGTGGTCACGGCAGGGCTGGCTTTCACCAGGATCAGGCGGTCGGCGTAGCGCGCCATACGCGCCAGCGCCGGGGCCGTTTTGGGATTCTCGCGCAGAATTTGTTGAAGCGAGCCTGCGCCCCCATCCCGTCCCATGAATTCTTTGGCACGCTGGGCCACGATAATCTGGTACAGATCGCGCAGTTTGATGCCGCGGCTGAGGTCGATGTCAGGCGGGTTGACGCTTTCCATGCACAACAGCCGATGCATGAGGTGCGTTTCCGTATGTTCATAAGACAGATAAAAAGCATATTGTTCGGGCCGCATGGCGATGTTACGCGCGATTTGCAGGGTGGCAATCGTCTTGCCGATGCCCTGCGCGCCGCCCAGCAGCACCAGTTCCGTCTTGCGCAGCCCACCGCCAATAAAGCCATCCAGCGGGTCAAACCCGGTTGGCATGGGCACATAATCGACTAAGTCACCCCGAACGACGCGCTCATTAGCGTCATTCATCACCTGCGTCAGCGTGCGCGGCATGTGGGCGCTGCTGCGATTATTGCGCGGCGCTGCCGGTTGGGACGCGGGCATCTGGGAGGCAGGCGGTATGGCAATTGGCGGGTCAACTGGTGGATAAGCCTCTACATCATTTTCATTTTCGTCGTAATTTGGGTATTCTTCACTGAAACGTCGGGTCGTCATACCCTGTCCTTGAATCGACTAACATCTGTTCCCCTTCACATTTTATCATAACTTGATGAATAAAACCTGTAAATTAGATTTCGGTTGGTGGGGCACAAATTTCATAATTTTTTTACGTCTAAAATTACGGAAATTTAACACTTACGGAGAGTATTAAGGTTTTCTCAAGTATCTGCTTATTTATAATTCATTCACAAACGGACCGAACTCATGATAAAATGGTCTAGTGTCTGCGCTTGTTATGTTATATTTCATAATAGGGCCAGGCGTCACCGGTTGCTTCATCAGGAGGCAAAGGACAAAACGTGATACAGGAACTTCTATCGCGGGCCGATCAACGCGGCTATCTCACCTTTGAAGATGTTCTCGAAGTGCTGGATGAGGATGGGGAGGAACTTAACACAATCGAAAGCCTGCTTTACGAACTCGACGAACTTGGTATTGAAATTCGCCAGGAAGGTGAAGCGCCTTCGCAAATGGTTCTTTCCGACGTCCATGAGATGGAATTCGAACCCGAAGAACTTCCCCAGGACCCCGAAATTGGGGACATCAATGCGGTATCTGCCGACGACCCCGTTGGCCTCTACTTCCGCCAGATGGCCCAGGAACCTCTCCTCACCGCTCAAGAAGAAATTGATTTAGCCAAACGCATCGAAATCGGCAAGGAAGCGCGGGCGCGGTTGCAGCGACCCGATGTGCTCGACCTTTACAGTGAAGCCGAACTCAGCCACCTTCAGCGCCTCATGCTGGACGGCCAGTCGGCACGCGAGCATCTTGGCCGAGCCAATACCCGCCTGGTCGTCAGCATCGCCAAACGCTACATGGGCCAGGGGCTGCCCTTTCCTGACCTGATTCAGGAAGGAAACGTCGGGTTGATGCGCGCGGTGGATAAATATGATTACAAGCGCGGCAACCGGTTCAGCACCTATGCAACGTGGTGGATCAGACAGGCGATTACGCGAGCGCTGGCCCAAAAAACCCGCACCATCCGCATTCCCCTGCACATGACCGAACGTATCCGCCAGATGTACCGCACTGCCCAATCTCTCGAACAATCCCTCGGCAGACGCCCAACCCCTGAAGAAATTGCTAAAGAAATGAAATTACCCCCGGACAACGTCCGCAGTATGATGGATGCCAGCCAGCATGCCATCGCGCTGGAACGTCCGGTCGGCGATGACGGGGACAGTGAGTTTGGGGATTTTATTGAAGATCAGGACTCCCCCAGCCCGGTGGAAGCCGCGACACAGCATCTTTTGCAGGAAACCATCGAAGAAGTCTTGAGTGAACTCACGCCGCGCCAGAGTCATATTTTGCGCCTGCGCTTCGGCCTCGGCGGTGGAGAGCCTCATACCCTTGAGGAAATTGCCAACAAATTTGGCCTCAGCCGCGAGCGGATTCGCCAGCTCGAAAAAGAAGCGCTGCGCCGTCTGCGCCACCCGCGCCTGGCACACAACCTCCGCGATTATCTGGGCTGAATCAGAAAGCAAATTGATACTAGAAAGACCGGCTCAGGTTGATCCGGTCTTTTATGTTCTCGGTGGCAACTCGGGATTACACTGAATAAGTAGGTTAACCCACAGGAATTCTGCTCCATGCTCACACGCTATGTCGCAAAAGAATGGCATCCGGCCATTCGCTGGGGGGCGGCGGTTGCCCTGCTGCATCGAATCGGCCTGACGCTTTGGATGGAGATCTCCTGGCTGTTTCTTGGCAATGCCTCTGTGAACAACCCCGCTATTATCCATTCCAATGATCTGCTGCCACCTTTGACATCGGCTCTTGAACAGCACTTGTTTGGTGTCTGGCGGCGATGGGATGCGGTTCATTATCTTATTCTGGCAAAGGAAGGCTATCAACCTCTAATCGAAGGTTCCACCGTCTTTGGGCCACTGACCCCGGTAGGCATACGATTCTTTGCCACCATTCTCCCTGGC
>JAIOHO010000863.1 GCA_019912905.1 Anaerolineae bacterium | reverse complement strand
CCGGCCATCATCAGCCCCTCCGAACGGCAGCGGCCCCGCCTGGTAACCCAGCGCACCGTTCAGGATGCGCTCATCCTGCATGTCGGTGAATTCCCGCTCAATGGAAAATTTATCGGCATTCCGCCGACACCCACCCCGGTCCCGGAAGAAGGCGATGATGCCAACCGGAACGAGGGGACTCCCTTGCCCTCGCCGACCCCGGCCCTGCCGACCGTCGTAACTCTCGGTGTCACACCACAGGATGCGGTTGTGCTCGTCTGGGCCATCGAAGCCAAACTGCCCATCACCCTGGCGCTGCGCTCGGCATCCGATACATCGCGCACCACCACGCAGGCGGTCACGCTCGACTACATCATGGCGAACTTCGACATCAACCCGCCGGGCAAGCGGCAGTACACGATCGAACCGGCCATCCGCAGCGTGCGTCAGCTCCTGCAAGAGAACGAGCTGTCTTTGACCAGTGGAAATTAGCGGCTTAGAGTTAGGATTACCCTATGAGCAAATCTGGCTCCGCGCAGTCCAGCGGTGAGGGGGAAGTCATCACCATTCTTCTGGTTGATGACATCCCCGATACCCTGGAAAATATCAAGAAACTGATCAGTTTCGAGCAGGACATGAAGGTCGTCGGCACTGCGCGCACAGGCTCGGAAGGGGTAGTGCTGGCAAAGGAACTCAGGCCAAACATCATCATCATGGACATCAATATGCCGGATATGGACGGCATCCAGGCGACAACGTTGATCACCGAAGCGGTGCCGACGATCGCCGTCATCATGATGTCTGTGCAGAATGACCCGGACTATCTGCGCCGGGCGATGCTGGCAGGCGCGCGCAACTTCCTGACCAAGCCTATCGAGATGGACGAGCTGTACAACACCATCCGCACTGTCCATGCGCGCAACAAGCCCATCGCGGCCCAGTATGCCGCTGCTGCGGTGAGCGCGAGCGAACTGCGTCCGTCGGCAGCACGCCGGGACAGCGGCGGACGCTCCGGCCATATCATCACCATCTACAGTCCACAGGGCGGCGTCGGCACCACGACTTTGGCGACCAGTGTCGCCAGCGGCCTGATGAAAGAAGGCAGCAAAGTGCTGCTGATCGACGCCGACCTACAGTTCGGTGATGTCGGCATCATGCTCAACCTTCAGTCTCAATCCACGATGGTGGAGTTAATTCCCGATGTGGATGACCTGGATACCGAGCTGTTTGAGAACATCGTCGCCACCCATGACAGCGGCTTGAAGGTGCTGCTCGGCCCATCGCGCCCGGAGTTCTCCGAAGAAGTGGAAAAGAACCCGGAGGCGCTTTCCCAGATCATCAAAAAAATCGCCGGAAGCTACGACTTTGTCGTGATTGACACCTCGACACGGCTGGACGAACTGCTGCTGTCGCTGTGTGATATTTCGAGTAAGGTCATCATGGTGTGCGTGCCGACGATCCCAAGTGTCAAGAATGCCCGGCTCGTGCTGGACCTGTTTGACAAACTCAAATATCCACTTGATAAAGTGATGCTGACCGTTAACCGTGTGCCCGATGATCGTCAGGCGAAACGCGCTGGTGTATCGCTGGAAAAAATCAGTGATTTCCTCAAGCGCCCGGTCGTCGCCGCGATTCCGGCGAATGAACTCATGGTGAACCGTGCAATCACCAAGGCAGTCCCGGTGGTTGCATCCGAACGGGATAAGACCAAGTCTCCGATCAAGGAACTGCTCGACCTGGCAGACGCCATCTACGAGGAGTTGGAGGGCGCTAAGGAAGCCGAGGTCGAACCTGAAGAGGATATCCGCAAACAGACGCGCACATCGGGGCTGCGCCTGCGATTGGGGCGTTGAGTTGAAATAGTGTCTGTAATTTACTGGATCATTGGGTAAACACACGTCGATCGCAGTTCGGAATCGTTTGGGAGGATACAGTCAATGTCCTTATTACGTCGTATCGAAAAAGGAAACAGCGGCGACTCAGGTGGTGACAGTGGTGATGCGGGTGCCGATGAATCCAAACTGGCAGCCATGCGCCAGCGCCGCCAGGTGGTGAGCGATGTAAGCCGTCCGGGGGGACGTACCTCCGAAAACTCGTATATGGATCTGAAGTCGCGCGTTCAGAACAAGCTGCTGTCCGAACTCGATCAATCGATGGATGTCAGCCAGAAGGCCCAGGTTCGGACGCACATTGAAGAATTGTTCAACTCGATCCTCGCCGACGAAAGCCTGGTCCTCTCCCGTGCAGAACGCCAGCGGTTGTTCGAAGCCATCGTAGCGGATATTCTCGGCTTCGGGCCATTGGAAATCTTGCTGGCGGATGACACCATTACTGAAATCATGGTCAATGGTCCCAAGAATGTATTCATCGAGCAGAAGGGTATGCTTTCGCGTGCGCCGGTCACATTCGATGATGAAGAGCACGTGATGCGCATCATCGACCGCATCGTTGCCCCGCTGGGCAGGCGCATTGACGAAAGCTCACCGCTGGTCGATGCACGTCTGCCGGATGGGTCGCGTGTGAATGCCGTCATTCGTCCCCTGGCGTTGTGCGGCCCAACGATTACCATCCGTAAATTCTCCAAGAAGCCACTTACGGTCGATGACCTGATCCGTTTTGGCTCGATGACCAAAGAAATCGCGGAATTCCTGCGAGCATGTATCATCGGTCGGCTCAATATCATCGTTTCGGGTGGTACAGGCTCGGGTAAGACCACCCTGCTCAATGTGCTTTCAAGCTTCATTCCCAACAACGAGCGGATCGTAACCGTTGAAAATGCCGCCGAGCTTCAACTGCGTCAGGAACATGTCGTCACGCTGGAAAGCCGTCCATCCAATATTGAAGGTAAAGGTGAAATCACGATCCAGAACCTGGTCGTGAACTGCCTGCGTATGCGACCGGATCGCATCGTGGTCGGCGAGTGTCGTGCCGGGGAAGCGCTGGACATGCTCCAGGCCATGAACACCGGCCACGATGGTTCGCTGACCACGGCCCACTCCAACAGCCCGCGCGATACCCTGGCTCGTCTGGAAGTCATGTGCCTGATGGCAGGCATGGATCTGCCCGTGCGCGCGATCCGAGAACAGATTGCCAGCGCAGTGGACCTCATCGCTCACCAGGAACGCCTGCGCGATGGGACACGCCGCATCACCAGAATCACGGAGATCCAGGGCATGGAAGGCGACGTCATCACCATGTCGGATATTTTCGAATTCGAGCAGACCGGCATCGAAGGTGGCAAGATCATCGGGCGCATTCGACCCACCGGCCTGCGGCCCAAGTTTATCGACCGCATCGAAGCATCTGGCATCCATCTCCCGCCATCGGTCTTCGGCATTGGGCGCACCAATTATTAGCCCCAGCCGGTTCTCGAGCGACGGATGGACACACTGATGCGGAAGTGCGTCTTCCTTGACGCACTTCTCTTAATTTCTTAGAATGAAATTACTGGCAGTGAGTGGAGGACGATGAAAGAGTGGACCAGACTGTAATCCTAATTGGCGCTGTCCTGCTGGCGCTGGTTGTCCTCGTCATTGGCATACGCAACGTTCGGTCAGAACGCGATGTGGTTGAAGAACGACTGGGACGTTACGACGACAGCAGC
>JAIOHO010000084.1 GCA_019912905.1 Anaerolineae bacterium | reverse complement strand
GCGGGAACTGCTCGAAGTCGCTATCCAGGGTTCAGGCGCATTTCGACGTTTCAAGGATGTGCTGTCTCGTTATCCCGAAGCCCAGGAAATCTGGTTCAGATTCCGTGATGAGCGCGAAAACCTACGCATGACAGACTGGCTTGCATCGCAAGGGATTGAACCGGAGTTTGAATAAAGGAATAGACTTATGGCAAAGAAATCCCCTAAACGCTGGGTTTATAGTCCAAAATCCGCACCGAAGCCTAAAGTGCCGGAAACTGTTAAGCGGCATGTTCAGGAGCGGTGTGACACCTTTGTTGAAACCACACTGAAGCCGCATCGTATTCAGCCACCGCCTGATGACGCACGGTTCAATTACATCGTTGACCTATATAACCTGTGGTATCGAAATTTTTTCTATTTCTGTGCCAGGTATCGATGCCCTGGCCCGAACTGCATTTCAGAGTTTTTCGAGGTGCGCTATACCCGGCTTGAATATACTGGACAAGATACCTACACGCTGGCCTATATGCGGCATACGGGGAAATGGCAGGTGGTCTTTACAGGCTTGTCACTGGATGAATGCATCTCAACCATCAAGAGCACGGAAATATTCTGGCCGTAGCTTCGCCCTAAGAAGGGTTGTGTCACTCATCAATTTCGTTGGTCTTATCTTGCAAACTTTACGTAAAGTGTGTAAACTAAGTCATCGTTTTCTGTTGGAGTATAACCATGCAGGTTACTATTTCGAGAACGGATCTCGCCCGCAATACTCGTGAAATAGTCGATCAGGTTCGCAAAGGCTACACCGTCTTTGTGCAGAGCTATGGTGAAGATCAAATCGTGCTTTTAGACCTGCTTGATTACAAGATACTCAAAGCGCTGGTGGATTATGCTCTGCGAGAAGCCACCGATTTGCGAGCCGGTGATGTCAATGAGGTGATGCATCGCTATCTGGATGAACAGATCAGCCTGGCGAAAGCGTCTGAGATATTAGGACTGTCACGCTATGAACTCATGGAACGCTTTGAGCGCTTGGAAATTCCGCTCCGTCTGGGACCAGAGACGCTTGAAGATGCTCAGGAAGAGATAGCTTCCGCGCAATACAGCAGAACAGAAGCAGAATGACGGCGGCAGTCGTCGATAACACGCTGCTCAGCAATTTCGCCCACATTCAGCAGCCAAAGTTACTGGAAGCCGCATTCGATCAGCCAGTCACCGTGCGCGCGGTAATGGATGAATTGGAGGTTGGTGTACAAACTGCACGCATTCCTTCTGTGGATTGGAGCTGGCTTCCGGTCATTGAACTCACTGATGATGAGCGTGTGATGGCGGAACATCTGAATCAAACCCTGGGACGAGGCGAAGCGGCGTGTATTGCTCTGG
>JAIOHO010000862.1 GCA_019912905.1 Anaerolineae bacterium | reverse complement strand
TGTCTACATCGTCGCCCCCTACAGCGATGTCCCGGCAGGTACCTCGGTCTTTGTCCGTCTCTATCAGGACGGCACGCCCATCGAAGATACCTCCGAGATTCAGGCCGATCAGGATTATCACAACACCTGTCTCAACTTCGTGTTCGAGCCGATCGAGGGCACGTTTGACCCCGGCTCGTATGAAGCCGAGTTCTTTGTCAACGGCAATCCGGCCCAATCGGTCAATTTCGAGATTCGCTGAGCGAGAGGAATACAGGCATGAACGACTTCATTCTGATTTGTGGACTGGCCGTCTTCGTCGCCTTTCTGACGATTATCCTTCCCCGCACGCTCAGCAGCCTGCGCGGGCCGGATTTCACCCGCCGGGGCGAATATGAGCCTCGTTATGATGACCCCAACATCCGCAGCCGGGGCAGTTTCGGGCGCGGCTGGACGTCGGGCCGCAGCCGGGCCGCTGCCGGAAGCGATCAGCCTCAATACAACAGCCCCCGCGTTCGCAGCCGCGGCAGCTTTGGCCGCAGCAAAGACTAACGACCTGTCTGCAAACGCCGGTGGGCGCTGAAAGTGCTGAGGCAGGAGTGCTGAGTAAGGAGTCAGAACGACTCTTTCTGCCCGATTCTGTTCCTCAGCACTCCGTACCTGGAACTTCCAAGTGGACGAATTGGGGAGAGCAAAGGAGACACAGACATGGCACGCTGGTCAGGGATATTCTTCGGGCTTGCGATTCTGGCGGCAGTCGTCGGCTTTACGGGGATCGCCGGGGCTGCATCCCCGATCGCGCTGGTGCTGTTCGCCACCTTCTTTTTCCTGGCGCTGGCCGTCCTCATCGTCAATCACGGCCTGCCGAACACCTGATCCCCCGGCGCGTGACATCCGGCGCACCGATCCTCGACAAACCCCACTGCGGCATTTCCCCCGCCCACGCGCACAATAGAATCAATCTGTTGATCGGGAAGGGTAAAAAAACAATCTATCCTCAGAACCCGGGGTTTTGGACTCTATGCCTCCAATACGCAATTTTCGCTTTCTCCTGATTGTGCTTTTCCTGCTGAGCAGTATGGCTAGTGCTGCTGCTCAGACCACGATGATACCTGTCTCGATACCGGTGAATGGTCAGTTTGTATTTAGCGGCCGGCTGGCTACTGCTTCTGGTCCCGAATTGAGTCAACTATTTGTGGTCGATACCGCTATCGGTGCAACGCACTTGCAAGATGAGAATCCAAAGGAAGTATTTTCGCTAACCTTGAATCATGCAGGTACAAAGCTTGCTTATCGCAGTGGTCCCACGCCAACGATTCTGGATGTCACTACTGGCACGAAAACATCGCTTTCACTGCCAATTGGATATCATCCACATGATTGGTCGCCTGACGACACCCATATTCTCTTCGTTCACAACAATTTTGATACACAGCCGGAGAGAAATGCGTTGAAGCTTTATAACGTATCCAGTGGTTCCTTAACAACGTTACTTGATTATGCAGTTGGCGAAACACTGGCGACGGAACTACCGCCTAGCGTGCCATCAGGTTTGAATGCTCTCACATTTGCCTCCATTAGCCAGGCTCAATGGAACCCGGTTTATCCAGAGTGGATTTTGGTGCAGCTTGACACGCGAGCGATGCCCGATCCCGAAGGTCATCCCATCATCAATATTAACTTCCTGTTCAATTCACAAACCTATCAGATGCTTTCACTGGATGCAGTTGTTACTGAACCTATTCAACCCTTTCCAATCCGATGGAGTCCTGACGGCCAATACCTTGTCGTTCGTACCCTGGGTGATGACGGGAAGGGATACATTAACCTCATTGCATTTGAAAATGTAAGCGGATCCTGGCAAGTCAATTTGCTTGACAGCGCTCAGGAAGATGGAACGGTTAAGAACTGGTTAGGTGCTGGCGATTTGTTGCTAGCTAGCAAAGGCACTGTGGGAATTGATAATGTGTACAGTATCGTACAGATCATTGACAGCACCTGGCATGACACTGAGTTTTTTCGCCTTCCGTATAGCACATTCGCATGGAATGGCTCCTCGGTTGACTGGCGCATCACAGCCAATGAAGCCGACAAGCAAACCCTGACCTGCCTGTTCGATCAGGCCCTCGCTACACGCCTGGAGACCGGGATGCGCGCACGGGTGAACTTCACCGACGGCACCCCACTGCGTCTACGAGAAGCGCCGCTGGTTTACAGCAGCGAAATCTTGCAGATGCCGGAGGGCACAGAATTTGACATACTTAGCGGCCCAGTCTGCGCCAACGGCTACCGCTGGTGGCAGGTCAAGCTGGATGACAGCACAGCGGGCTGGGCTGCTGAAGCAAACAGTAAAGGCTACTTCATCGAGCCATTACTTTGAGGTCAGTTGAAGGCTTTTTCAACGGACGGATTCTTTTTGCGACGAATAGCGTGTCAAAGAGTTTTGCAACAGGCTGGTCAGGGATATTTTTCGGGCTTGCGATTCTGGCGGCAGTCGTCGGCTTTACCGGCATCGCCGGGGCTGCATCCCCGATCGCGCTGGTGCTGTTCGCCACCTTCTTTTTCCTGGCGCTGGCCGTCCTCATCGTCAATCACGGCCTGCCGAACAGCTGATCCCCCCGGCAAAAAATAAGGGCACGACGCGGCGCGCCATGCCCTCAAAAATCCTTTCAGCCAGAACCCCGGTCGGTTACTGCGGCGGCAGCAGCACGTTGTCGATGATGTGGACGATGCCGTTGCTGGCGTAGATGTCCGGCTGCTCGACCGAGGCCGCGCCGCCGTTGATCGTCACGCGGCTGACGCTCGGATCAAAGCCAAAGTTCAGCGTCGCGCCGTTCACCGTTTCCAGTGAGCCGATGCCGTTCTCGATGTCCTCTACCGTCACCGTCCCCGGGACCAGGTGATATTCCAGCACGTCTTTGAGCAGGCTCCCGTTTGCCAGCAGTTCGGCGTAGGACATATCCAGCTCATTCAGCAGCGTCAGGAACGCGCCGTCATTGGGGGCGAACAGCGTGTAATCGCCGCTCATCAGTTCATCGTCCAGTCCCGCCGCTTTGATGACCTCGGTCAGGCGGACAAAATTCTTCTCAGAAATCGTCTCGATCGAATCGACCGGTGCCGCTTCCAGCACGGCTTCGTCCAGCGACGGATTGGTCAGCAGCACATTGACGTCGGGCGGCAGCAGTACGTTATCGATGAAGTGCACGATGCCGTTGCTGGCATAGATGTCCGCCTGCTCAATCGACGCTTCACCGCCGTTGATGGTCGGGCGGTTGGTGATCGGATCGACGCCGAAATACAGCGTCGCGCCGTTCACGGTCTCCACCTGGCTCAGATTGCCGCTGCGAATATCCTCTGAGGTAATCCGGCCCGGAATGACGTGATAGGTCAGCACGCCTTGCAGCAGCGCCTGGTTCGCCATGAAATCGTTCAGCGACAGTTCGAGGTTATTGAGCATCGTCAGGAACGCGCCGTCATTGGGGGCAAAGATCGTATACTCGCCGCTGTTCAGCGTATCCGCCAGGCCCGCCGCCTGCACCGCTTCGGTCAGACGCACCAGATTCTGGCTGACGACATCGACGGTCGAGGGTCCCATGATGCTTTGATTCGCCGATTCGGGCATCGTGTTGGTCGGAGCGGCAATCTGCGCAGTGGGCTGTGGGGTGGCTTCCACCGCCGTTACCGGAGTCGCTGTGGTCGCAGCCTCCTGCGCAAACGCAGGGACCGCCAGCGCCACCAGGAGCAGCAGCGAACCGACAATCATCATAGACTTCTGCATCTTTACACTCCTTTTATTACAATCTGACGAACGGTATTTCGCCGTTCAACCACCGAGTCTAAAGGCCGAAAGTAAGCGACACATGAATTTTTTCCTACGCATCGCCTACGCAGGGGGGTACTCTGGTCCAGGAATTTAGCGGGTTGGGAAACGCATCAAGGCGCGAATTCTGAACGATCACGAGTGTACGGTATACTCATCATGAGCTACCTGACTATCAGGCTTCCGGGGGCAATTTTATGAGCTTCGTGGCAGGCGGTATCGTCGTGGCCTTTGGGCTTTTCCTGATTGGCCTGACAGGGATTGTCTTCGTAAAACCAATGGTTGCTGAGCGTTTCTTCAGGTCCTTTGCGAGTTCGGCGCGGACGCACTATACCGAACAGGGTATTCGTCTGCTAATTGGGGCGGCGCTCATCGTGCGGTCACCCGTCATGTGGCAGGGAGATGTGTTCCGATTGATCGGCGGGGTCATCGTCATAACCTCCGTTGGGTTACTCCTGATCCCCTGGCGCTGGCATCATCGGTTTGGGGAATGGGCCATCCCGCTGGTGCTCCGACACATGCAGCTCTATGCGGTGGGCCTTTTCACTTTCGGCGCATTTCTGCTCACAGGTCTATTTGCGGCCCCGTAATTTTTCCATACCTCGTGTGCAAACGGTGGTCCCAGTCTGCTTACGATGAGCCTGCCTGACGGGTGCGCGCGGGGTAGTCGCTCTCGTCTGGGGGTTGATCCTCGTCGAGGAGGACGAATTCGCCATCATCCGAGGACAGCCGGTAGCGCGCTTCCGTCAGCGTATCGCGGCGTTTCGGCTTTTCGGCCCGGTCTGCCGCCAGGGGTTCCTGCCGCAGCAGCTCGTCGCCGACTTCGCGCATGAGCAGCCGTTTGCGCAGCGCCTTTTCGCCCAGGCTGGATTCGAAGTAGAGCGAGGCCGCATGAAAGAGAATCACCGCAGCCCACAGAACGGTCGGCAGCAGCACGAGGATGGAGGCCCCGGAATCGGGATCAGCGAGCACGTCCCGAAGTTGCGGATTACTCATTACCGTTCCCCAGATGACCCCCATCGACACGACATAAAAGAGCACGTGCATGACGAAAAAGAGAATCCGGTAGAGCCATTTCTGACGCAGCAAGTTTTTTTCCACGCGGCGCTGGATGGCCGCATAATCCAGGTCTGGCTCGGACATGGTCGCTCCCTGTCAGCTTTGGATGTTGATTCCTATACGGAATAGGGTTGACGAGAGTAGCGCATCGAATCATCCCTGCGCGGGCAACGAAAGAGTTCGGCACCGGGCCTTGAACCAATTTGAGGGATTGATGAGAAAAATCCAGGCGAATCCGGGCGGATTTGGTGATTTTGCTCAAGAGGGCCTCCGGTATCTTGGGCGATGACCTGTTTTGATATATGCATACCCCACAGTAGAATAGAGGGCGTGGCAAGTGGATCAAGACGCGCCGCCTGGTCCCGGACGGCCACCTGAAGACATGGCTTTCCGCATGATGGCGGGATTACGGTGCCCATGACCCACGTCAAGTCATTTTACTTAGGCCATATTTGATGATGAGGAGAGAAAAGAACCATGCGTAAAGGAATCTCAAGACGAAGGTTTCTCAAGTCTTCGGCAGCCCTGGCAGCAGCCGCGGCGGGCAGCCATTTGCTGACCCCGTTTGCCTTCGCCCAGGACGGCCTGCCCTTCGAGGTTGGGCCGGAAGCCATGAACCCCCTGGGGCTGGAAGCGGGCAAGAAAGTAGAGGGGATCTTCTTCGAGGGTGGTTTCGGGCGCTCCTACATCGACAACGCTGCCGACCTCTTCCGCGCCCTGCACCCGGACAACGAAATGACGGTCGAAGGCATCCAGCGCGTGCAGGAAGTACTTCAGCCGCGTTTCATCGGCGGCAACCCGCCGGATGTCATCGACAACAGCGGTGCGGGCAATATTCCCATGGACGCCCTGGTCGCCGACGATCAACTGGCAGACCTGGCCCCGCTGATGAACGCCGCCTCCCTCGACACTCCCGGCAAGACCTTCGCCGAAACGCTGTTCCCCGGCTCACAGGCCACCGGCGTGTTCGACGGCAAGCAGCTTCTGCTCAACATCGCCTTTACCGTGTCGGGCGTGTGGTACAGCCAGTCGCTGTTTGCCGACAACGGCTGGGAATATCCGCAGACCTGGGACGACATGCTGGCCCTCAGCGAAACCATCAAGACCAGCGGTATCAGCCCCTGGACCTATCAGGGCAAGTACCCGCAGTACATGGTCTTCGGCGTCTTTATGCCCCTGGTCTACAAGGTCGGCGGCATCGAAACACTGAAAGCGCTGGACAACCTGGAAGATGGAGCCTGGACTTCCGAGCCGGTCCTCCAGGCCGCCAACATGATCTATCAACTGGCCGCCAATGACTATATCCTGCCCGGCACCGAAGGTCTGACGCACACCGAATCCCAGGCCGAATGGCTCCAGGGCCACGCCGCATTTATCCCCTGCGGCACCTGGCTGGAAAACGAAATGCGCGACCTGACGCCGGAAGGCTTCGATATGGTCATCGCGCCGGTTCCGGGGCCGACGGCGGACACCTATTCCTCCATCCTGGCCTGGCCGGGCGAACCCTACATCGTGCCCAAGAACGCGGCCAACGTAGCGGGCGGCATGGAGTTCATGCGCTGCATGCTGTCCAAAGCCAATGCCCAGTTCTTCGCTAAAGAGATCAGCGCCATCATGCCGGTCTTCGGTGGCAGCGAGGGCATCGAACTCAGCAGCGCGCTGCAATCGGCGCTCAGTGCAGCCGAAAGCGCGGGCGACGGCCTGTTCAACTACTTCTGGAAAGACTGGTATTCGGCACTGGGCGACGGCACCCGTGACGCGATGGGTCAACTGCTGACCAAGCGCAGCACGCCAGAGCAGTTCCTGGAGACGATCCAGGCAGTCGCCGATGAAGTCAAAGCGGACGAAGATATTCCCAAGTACACGCATTCATAGGCGCGGTGTCTCTCGTCCGTAAGCATTGAGCAATAACCTGTGACGCCGGGCGGCTGTTCGGCGTCACAGCGTTTATTGGACCCGTCAGATTCCCGGCCATCATCGCCTGATCAGGATCATCATGCGGATTTAATCCGCTGCTGATTTGGAACCTGAGGTGAAACGTGTCGAAAAATAAGTATCACATCATTATTCCTTTTTTGCTTCCGGCGGTCGTGCTGTACGCCGTGTTTGTGATGTTTCCCTACGGCAAGGCCATTTACATCAGCCTGACCAAGTGGCGCGGGCTGACCCCCAATCCGGAATTTATCGGGCTGGAAAATTTTCAGAAGCTGCTGGGCGATGATCTGTTCTGGAACGCCCTGTCCCACAACCTCATCTATCTGATTTTTATCCCGGCAATTACCCTGTCCATCGCCCTGTACCTGGCCTTCCTGCTCACACACGGCAAGGCACGCTTCAGCCGCTTCTATCGGGTCACCTTCTTTTTCCCTCAGGTCATGTCGCTGGTCGCCATCGGCGTGCTGTGGAGCTTCGTCTATCACCCCACCATCGGCATTCTGAGCAGCATCGCCGGGCTGCTGGGGGCCAAAGAGCCGATCGCCTGGCTCGGGAATCCTGACGTGGCGTTGATCGCGGTCGGCGCGGTGGTGGTATGGCAGGCCGTTGGTTTCTACATGGTGCTGTTTATCGCCGGGATGGAGTCGATCCCGGTATCCTATTACGAAGCCGCCACCATCGACGGAGCCAGCCGCTGGGACCTGTTCTGGCGCATCACGCTGCCGATGCTGTGGGATACGATCCGCACCGCCATGGTGTTCCTGGCGATCGGCGCGATCGACATGTTTGCCATCACCCAGACCATGACCGAAGGCGGCCCCAACCGCTCGACCGACGTGCTGGCGACCTATGTCTATGACCGCGCCTTCCTCAAAAGCAACTTTGGGTATGCCACCGCCGTGGCCGTCGCCATGTTCGTCCTCGCCTTCCTCCTGTCGCTGCTGACCATGCGCGCGACCCAACGCGAGAGCCTGGAGTATTAACGATGGCACAAGCAACCGAACTCCGACAGGTCCATCAGCAGCAGTCCACCGGCGCATCCCAACCGTCCGAACTGTTTGGCCGTTCGATCGTCAACTTCAGCCTGGTGATCTGGGCGCTGATCGTCATCTTCCCGATGATCTGGCTGGCGTACAGTTCGTTCAAAACCGATCAGGAGATTTTCTTCCAGCCCTGGGCCTTGCCCGCCTCGCTCCAGTGGAATAACTTCGAGCGCGCCTGGGTCGAGGTGCACATCGGGCAGTATTTCATCAACAGCATGAAGGTGGTCATCCCGGGTGTGGCGCTGACCCTGGCGGTCTCGGCGATGGCGGCCTACGTGCTGGCCCGCTTCAGGTTTCCAGGCAACCGGATCATCTTTTACCTGTTCCTGGCCGGGCTGCTGTTCCCGATCTTTATGGCGCTGGTCCCGCTCTTTTTCCTGGCGCGCGACCTGGGCCTGCTGAACACCTTTCAGGGGTTGATCCTGGTGTATGTGGCCTACTCGCTGCCCTTCACCATCTTCTTCCTGACGGGCTTCTTTAAGACACTGCCGTCCGAACTCCACGAAGCCGCACTGATCGACGGGGCCAACGAGTATCAGGTGTTTTTCCGGGTGATGCTGCCGCTGGCGCAGCCGGGGCTGGTGACGATGGGCATCTTCAATTTTCTCGGCCAGTGGAATCAGTTTATTCTGCCCCTGGTGCTGATGTCCGACCGCGACAGCTACGTGCTGCCGCAGGGCCTGTCGTTCATGCTGCACCAGCAGTATTACCAGAATGACTGGAGCGCCTTGTTCGCCGCGGTGACCATCATCATGATCCCGACGCTGACCGTCTACATCATCTTCCAGAATCGCATCCAGAAAGGCGTCACCGTCGGCGCGCTGAAGGGCTGATGCGCCGCACGATAGGGCAAGGCCGTTAGCGCTTTTTAAGCTCGAAACTGCCCTCACCCTACATCGTTCTCCCTCATCCCAGTGGGAGGCTTCACACTGGAGAGGGACCTTCCACACTCTATTGAGGTACTCCCCTTCGCCCTGAGGGAGAAGGGG
>JAIOHO010000083.1 GCA_019912905.1 Anaerolineae bacterium | reverse complement strand
TTTCCTGCCACCGCTCTTGATGACGTGCTCGATGCCTTATGTTATGCCACTTGAATATGGATAAAGTCGAGCTGAAGGGGCTTGTGAGGCGGGTCAGAGCGCCTTGAGTGCGCTTCCCGCCGCATCAGTAGCCATCGGCTTTGAGCCGATGACGGCCAACCTGCACCACCTGACCCCAACCCGAGTGCACCCACGCAATCGCCTGATTCGGCGCTTCGGGCCGAATCTGCTAAGATTCGCTGTATGAACCTGCACGGAAGGGGATGCACGATGGTCGAGTATCAGAAGCTGCGCGATGCGGAAATCTTCAAGAATCTATCCGAGGAGGTGCTCCAGGCGCTGGCCGCGCACTGCCGCACCGTGGAACTGACCGCCGGGGAAATTCTGCTGGAACAGAATACGCCCGGCAGCGGGCTGTACGTGCTCGAAACCGGGCAGGTGCATATCGTCCGGCAGCACCCCGATGGCGAGCAGGTGATTCTGGCGACGGAAGCCCCCTATTACGTCGTCGGCGAATTGTCGCTGCTGGCGGAGCAGCTGCGCACCGGCTCGGTGGTGGCGGTTTCCGACTGCACCCTGATCGCGCTGGAACGCGAGGCGTTTGCCGAAGTGTGCGAGCAGCATCCCGAACTGCCGATTCAGGTAATGGCTTACCTGGCGCGACGCCTGTACCGGCTGAATTTGCAGGCGCGCGAATATGCCATCGGCAATGTGCAGGCGCGGGTGGCGACACTGCTGGTGCTGCTGTCGGGCGGCAAAAACGGCCCGGTCAACGCGCATATCCGCGTCAGCCGCATGGCACGGGCGGCGGCGACGGATGGCGATGTGGTCGAGCGCATCCTGCAAGGCTGGGCACAGCAGGGAATCATCGACTATGAGGCCCGCGCCATTACCGTCCATGACATTGATATGCTGCGTGACATTGCGGGATAGGCGCTACAGGTTCCGATATGAATGTTGCTGGGTTTCCCTTTCTGCATAACCGGCGTGTGGTGATCGCCGCAGGAATTGTGTTGATCGTGCTGATCGGCAGCGCGGATTACCTGACCGGCTCCGAACTGAGTTTCTCGGTGTTTTACCTCATCCCGATTGTGATGCTGACCGAGTCGGTCGGCAGCCGGGCCGGAATTGCGGCGTCCGTCGCCAGCGCGATCATCTGGCTGCTGGCGGACCTTTCCAGCGGCAGGGCCTATTCGTCCAGCGCGATTCCCTTCTGGAATGGGGCGGTACGGCTGAGTTTCTTCCTGATCGTCACCGTGACCCTGTCTTCCCTGCGGACCGCCCGGTCCCAGCAGGAAGAACTGAGTCATTTCATTGTTCACGACCTGCGCTCCCCGCTGTCGAACGTGCTGACGGGCCTGCACTATCTGCTGGATATGGACGATGGATCACTGGATGCGGGCCAGCAGGACCTGGTGCGCCTGGGAATCGCCTCCTGCAATCGCATGATGAGCCTGATCAATGCGCTGCTGGATGTCGCCAAACTGGAACATGGTCGCATGAAGCTGGCGGTGCAGGAAACCCAGGTCCAGGCGCTGTTCGACGAGGCGCTGGGGCAGGTGTCGGCGATGGCGCTGCACGGCAAAGTCAACGTGACCAGCGAGATCGACGCTGGGGCGGAAACGGTTCTGGCCGAATCGGACGCGACGGTGCGGGTACTGGTTAACCTGATCAGCAACGCGCTCAAATACAGCCCAAAGAACACGGTGGTGACCCTACGGGCCGCGCCTGCCGCCAATCAGATGGTGACTTTTTCCGTGACCGATCAGGGGCCGGGCATCCCGCCGGAATGGAAAGACCGGGTCTTCGAGAAGTTCGCCCAGGTGGAGGCGCGCCGTCAGGGATTGGCAGTCGGCAGCGGCCTGGGGCTGACGTTCTGCCGGTTGGCGATCGAGGCGCAGGGCGGGCGCATCTGGCTGGACAGCGTGGTCGGCCAGGGCACGACGATGACGTTCACGCTGCCGGGCGTTCCTGCGACCGCCGTAGTATCCGAAAATGACTGAGACCCGATGTCGCGCTAACCTCCGACGACGCCGAAATAATGATCGAAGAAGCGCCCGGCATTGACTTTCGTCGCGACCTGATGGCGTCCGTCGGGATGACCGGGCGGCGAGCCGATGAACAAACCTCGCACCGCTTAAGGCTGCCCGCCCCACTGGTTTTCAAGCTGCCCAACAATGTTCAGGAAAAATGGCTCCGAGAATCCAGCCAGAAAACCGATCAATCCATATTGGCTGGCCCCCCATTCCGCCTGTCCGGTTGCAATGAACCCACTCTGAAACGCCAGGAAGAGGAACAAGGCACTGGTCGCCCCGATGAAAGGCTGCGCCACGATGATTCCCCAATTGGACATCAAGTCTCGAATGCCCAGCGGCGGCAGTGCCGCATTTCCGGCTTCGTGCAGAGGCTGTTTGCTGAGTCGAATGGCACGACTTAAGATACCTCCCAAAGCCCCGGCCACGGCGACAAACGCGATCAGGAGCGCAAAAGATCTCCAAGGTTCCTCTGGATGAAAGGCGACCAAGACATTCCCCGGCTCGTTCTCCGTTGGCGAGATTAACGACAATGTCAGATGCCAGGCAGACCCCGTTTCGGCCTGACTCAATGCACCCGCGTAAAGGGAACCAAAGAGGAACAAAAACACAAACAGAAAGACCACCAGAAAGTTCAATTGACGGTTGCGCAACCCAATCTTGGCTCGATCTCTCCGGTATTCATTGATGAGCGCCTCGCGCACACTGATCAACGCCGCCCGAACTCTGGAACGGTTTACGTCCGTGAACTTGCTCCCATGCTGATAATCCTCCACAATCGCTTCAAAATCCGGGAAATGGCTGGCAAGGATCACCTGCTGATCGCCATGCCAGAGCGCCGTCAAACGCCGATACAGATACATGTCATCTGCAAACTCGAGTAGTTCGGTCTCCAGAAAATCGGCAAGCTCCCAGACTTGTTGAGATGACAATCGCTCGATCGCGTTTTTATTTTTCAACTGCTCCAGACTGATCTGCATAGACTGCGATTTCCAGGTGGCGACTTTCGAGGGCAGGTAAGCCAGGGCGTGATGCAAATGGTCAGCGATTTTCTCCATATTCTTGGTTCGGACCGGATCTGGAAATCTCCTTTTCTTCTGAAGTTCTCCCTGCACTGCTCGGATGGCGGTTTCGAGCTGCTTAAGGAAATCAGGGACAGATTCGTTTGGCTGCTCGACGGGCGGTTTGACAGTAACTGAGGGCTTGGTGCTCATAGCAGACTCCTCAATAGCTCAAAACAGCGGGCTGATTGGCCTTTTCACGGGGAGTAAAAGGGATCCATGGGAGAATGCACGGCGGGGTGAAATGGCGAAGGTCTGATTTGAGCGCATTTTGGAACGGGCGTCAAGCCTGCGTTGGCGATTGCATCGTCGCGGGGGATTCGTTGCCTTCCTCCCCATACTGGCTCTGTTATGCTTCATCCCTGTTCCGGTTCAGAGGCTGTTGGACAAAATGAGGGGCAATTGAGAGATTGTTCCGCCACCCAGAGAGAGCAGAAATGAGAGGGAAACAGGTCCGAAACGGATCTCAACATGACCCCACGCAGGCATGTCCGGCATCCGCTTAAATAGCTGTGGGCAGATTTTGACTCTGCCCGGGTATTTCGAGTGCGGTCCTAACC
>JAIOHO010000861.1 GCA_019912905.1 Anaerolineae bacterium | reverse complement strand
GGCCGGGATGGGGCTGCTGATGGTGGTCGTGGGGGTGGTGCTGTTTGGTGTCACGGCCTGGATGTATGCCAAGCCGCGCGTGCGTCATCTTGAGGCCGAACTGCCGGACTTTGCGGCGGTACAGGTGAACGATTCAGTTCTGGCGGTGATGGGCGAATAGATCCCGGAAGGATTGGGGGCGCATTGTTTACAGAAACACAAGGCGCTTCTCATCGGGTACCCATGTTGGCGGTTTAGAATCCGGTATTCTTGTTATTTCTCTGGAGTGTCCCTGATGGCTGATCTGCAAGGCAAAGTGGCGCTGGTCACCGGAGCGACCAACGGCATCGGCAAAGTGACCGCGCTGGAACTGGCGAAAATGGGGGCAGCCACGGTCATCGTGGGCCGCAACCCGGAAAAGACCCGCCAGACGATTGAAGAAATCCAGCAGGTGAGCGGTAATCCTCAGGTCGATGGGATCATCGCCGACCTGTCACTGATGGCGCAGGTCAGACAAGCCGCCGAAGCCTTCCAGCACAAATATGACCGGCTGGATGTGCTGGTGAATAATGCCGGGGTCGGGGCCAGCCAGCGCAGGATAACCAGCGAAGGGTATGAGCACATGTTCGCGCTCAATCACCTGAGCTACTTCCTGCTGACCAATCTGCTGCTGGACCTGATCAAAGTCAGCGCCCCGGCACGCATCGTCAATGTGTCGTCCGATGCCCATCGTCCTGCCACACTGGATTTCGATAACCTTCAGAGCGAGCGGGATTGGGGCCGGGCCGGTTTCAAGGCCTATGGACGGTCCAAACTGATGAATATCCTGTTTACGCGGGAACTGGCGCGGCGGCTGGCCGGTACACAGGTGACCGCAAATGCGGTGCATCCCGGCGTGGTAGCAACGGGCATCTGGCGCGGCGCGGGCGGTGTGTTCGGCAGTGTGGTGGGCGCGGTCGCCCCCCTGTTTATGCGCACGCCAGAAGAGGGCGCGCAGACGTCGATCTATGTAGCAACTTCGCCGGAGGTGCGCGGTCTGACGGGCATGTATTTCAGCGACTGCCGACCGGTTCAACCTTCACCCGCGGCCCTGAATGACAGAGCCGCGCAGCGTCTGTGGGAAGTCAGCGTAGCGATGACCGGGTTAAGCGAGATGGCTGCGGTCTAGGGCAGGGGGATTGGGGCGGGCGCGGTCTTCATGCTATAACGGGGAACAGCGCACGGATACAGAAGGCGACTCCGATGACTTCGAGTTCCCCCAACCGTTTGACGAGCACCAGCCCTGGCCGCAGATGGATTCCGATTGTGACGGCGATCCTGTTGATTGGGGCGGCCATTTTCGCCTGTGGGTTTCTGCCGGGAATTGTGGGCAGCATTTTTTTCGAGCAGGTATGGTTCATTCCGGGTGATGGGGGTCACTTTGATCCCGTGGCGAGTTTCGGAACTGTTCAGGAATTTGCCGGGCAGGTTTACCAACCCTATTATCTGGAGGCGCGTTATGTACGTTTGGATGGAACGCTGGATCTGTACGCAGATTACCTGCCCGAAGTGACCTACCGCTTTTATCGTGAGGTACAGGCAGATCAGGCCCCGCCGATTGGGGCCGGAGGCAGCCTGAGCGGTAGACAGTATGAAGTGACCCAGGTCACGCTGCGTGCGCCGGGCCAACGCCGGTTCAGTTTTAACCTGGGGATGGACCGCGACGTGCGGCCTGCCTCGAACAACCGTCCCGGCGAGCCGATGACGGCACCCGGCTGCTCATTTGCAGATCTGTGGCAGGTGGCCCTGACGAAAGACGCGCCTGAATCGGCGGTCGCTATCATTCGATACGACGTCACCGGCTACCAGTTTCGCATTCAAGATACGCCGATCGATCTGCACTTCGATGCGACTTGTAAGTTGAAAACGTGACGCGGGATGTACCCGCAAGGAATTATTGTGAGCATGATTCAGGAGGTATGGTAATGACGGATATGAGCGGCAAGGTCGTCCTGGTGACCGGCGCGACCAACGGCATCGGCAAGGTGGCTGCGCGGGAACTGGCAAAAATGGGTGCGACGACCGTCATTGTGGGACGGAACCCGGATAAGACGCAGACGACGATCGCCGAGATCAAACAGGCGAGTGCCAATTCCCAGGTGCATGGCCTGATCGCTGATTTGTCCGTAATGGATTCGGTTCGTAGTCTGGCTGAGGAATTTAAGCGCAACTTCGATCGGCTGGATGTGCTGCTGAATAACGCCGGGGCCGTGTTCAGCGAACGGCAGGAAACCGCCGATAGCTTGGAGCGCACCTTCGCCCTTAATCACCTGAATTATTTTCTGCTGACCAACCTGCTGCTGGATGTGCTGAAACGCAGCGCTCCCGCCCGGATCGTCAATGTGTCGTCGGATGCGCACCGGATGGTGCGGCGGATGAATTTCGAAGACCTGAACAGCGAAAAATCGTGGGGAATCATGGGCTGGAAAGCCTACGGCCAGAGCAAGCTGGCGAACATTCTGTTTACGCGTGAACTGGCGCGGCAGCTTGAAGGCTCAGGCGTGACTGCGAATGCGGTGCATCCCGGCGGTGTCTCGACCGGCTTCGGTAAAAATAACGGCGGTCTGATGGCCCTGATGATGAAAGCAGCCGGACCTCTGTTTATGAAGACGCCGGAGCAGGGGGCCGAAACGCTGATCTACCTGGCCTCAGCACCCGAAGTTCAGGGGGTCAGTGGCGGCTACTTCGCGGATCGCCATCCGGTGGAACCCTCCCCGGCGGCAAAAGACGACGCGGCAGCGCAGCGGTTATGGGAGATCAGCGCCAAGTGGGTGGGACTGGCTGCTCGCGTATAAGGTCGAGTGCAGGGGTTCGGGACTCTTGCGAACCCCGCTGCGAGCGGTTTCACGCAGCGCGTGTTCAACGGCGATCAGGCGGTAGGCCTCGCAATCATCCTCTGCCTGCTGAATGGTCCGTGCCAGATCAGGTGATAACTGAGTCATGCCGTTGTAGATCATCTGAACAAAGGCGCTGGCCCCCAGCAGGACGGTGATGCCTTCATTGGGCGAGGCGAGGGCGCGGCGCGCGGTATTCCGAAAAACTGAAATTGCGCCGCTGGGAATCATGGTGCCCTTCCGAAAATCGAAGATCGCATCGACGATATGATTGAAGTGGTCGGTGATCTCGATGGCTTCCTGATTGGCGGCAATAAATTCACCCAGCATCCAGGGGGAGGCGAAAGTGAAGCGGATGATCGAGCGATCCTGATTGTCCCATGACCAGCTGACACCCATTCTGATTTCTCCGCGTAATAAAGAACATTCTCTCACTTCAATTATATGGAATTATGAAGAAATGTTACGAAATATTTTGTGAATTTACCCCATGCGTCCGATCTGGTGGGCCGCTGTACCGGTGCGGTTAGGTGCTGGCGATCGGCTGGGTGACGGACACGAGGCGGCCATAGCGCCAATGGACCCAGATGGCACCGGGCAGCATCAGACCGATCAGCACAGCCGCGGCAATGAAGATGTTTTGCAGCGTCCAGCCCTGCTCGATGAGGAAGAAGGCCAGCAGCGGCCCGGCAGCGGCCCCGATGTCCCCGGCGGTCCCCAGGATGCCAAGCAGACGGCCCTGGCGATTGGCCCCGGCATAATCGCCGATCAGCGCGGTGGCCTGGGTCTGGAGCACGCTGGTGATGATCGCGCCGAGCAGCAGGCCGATCACCACGAAGACGCCTCCGCCGAGAGCTACAGTCAGCAGGGCAAGAACGCCCATCCCAAGCGCCAGGATGATGATCGACCAGCGGCTGCCGACTCGGTCGGAAAGCAGGCCGGAGATGGGGGCAGCCAGCAGGCTGAGCAGGTCCTTGACCGCCGCGACGCCGCCTGTGAGCGTGGTCAGCGGGAGGATGAGCAGGCCGAGTGCCAGCGAATCACCGACGCGCTCTTGCAGCAGCAGCGCTAGAGTCGCGCCGATGATGCCCAGGAAGATGAGCCAGTTGAAGCCCATAATCAGGGTGATGATGGCGATCGGAACCCGGAGGCCGCGCGGAATGACGGCTTCGCGCTTCGGTAGGGCGGAATATGCGGCTTTGCTCACCGTATGGTCTGGACGGGTTTCGGGCAGCAGCAGGAACCACAGGATCAGCGCGGTCAGACCGACTCCCGCAAACACGGCAAACGTCGCCTGATAGCCGATCAGATCCGTCAGCAAACCGCCGAATAAGGCCCCGCCCGAATAACCGGCAAAAGTCCACATGTGGTAGCGCCCGACCAGTTTGCCGCGATTGGCGCCGGTAGCGAGGTCGAGCACCGCCGTGTTGCCCCCCAGCCAGAATCCCGACCAGGCGATGCCCCACAGCAGGCGGCCTATCAAAGTCGGCCAGAAGCCGGTGAAGACGTACATCAGGGCCGCAGTAATGCCGATGCCCTGCGACAGCAGCAGCACCGGGCGGCGCGGCAGACGTTCGATGAGCACCCCATAGGGGCCATTGAGGAAGATGCGGATCAGGCGGTTGGCCGACAGCATCAGACCGACATCGACCAGCAGGATACCGGCATCCAGCGTATGGGTGGGCAGCACCACATACATGGCGAGGTCGGCGAAGAGGGCCAGTGCCACCCCCAGGCCGAGCAGCAACACAAAACCCTCGGCAGAGCGAGTTGGTCGGGCAGGCAGCCGCATCATTCCTCCACGGTCGCGCACGTATTCTTAAAGGAGTCTTAACATTATGCGAGGCTGCGGAGCGCGGCGCAAGAGCCAATCGGCAGGAGGGCGAGCTGACGTACTCGCCCTGTAAACTGCGCACATCAGGCGAGAAATGCCTCGGTAATGGGCTGGCCGTCCCATTTGTCGGGGCGCTGGAGACCGAGCGCGTGGGCGATGGTCGGCGCGGTATCCAGCAGGCTGATCGGGCTGGCGACGGCATGGCCCTGTTTAATGTGGGGGCCGTTGAGCATCCAGATGATGGTCATATCTTCGGGCGCGTTGGTGCCGTGCGTGTGTTCGTGGCCGCCGTGATCGGAAATGACCATGAGCGTGTACTGATCGCGCAGGTGATGCTCGTCCAGGGCGCGCAGCAGATCGCCCACATTTTTATCGTTGGCCTCGATGTTGGCGATGTATTCCGGTGACATCCAGCCGTAGGCGTGTCCGGTCATATCGACGTCGCCCAGGTAGATGACCATAAAATCCGGCTGTTCGCTGACGACATAGGGAATCGCCATGTTCATGACGATCGAGTCGTTATCTCTGCCCGGCTGGTAGTGGCGATAATAGCCGGTTTCCAGGCTGCCCGGTCTGGCGAGGTCGCGCAGTTCTTCCCAACTGGCGAAAAAGGCGTTGTGCAGGCCCCCGTGTGCCGCCACTTCGAGGATGCTGGGAAACTGGGCGGCGGAGGGCATGTACAGGTTGTCGTGGATGCCATGTTTTTGTGGGGTGATGCTGCGGAACATGGAGGTGTGGCAGGGCAGGCTGATGCTGGGCATGACCGACTGGGCCTGCCAACTGTAGGCGCCGTTCTGCCAGAGCGAGTCGAGATGCGGGGTGTTCGCCTGCGCCAGCCCGTCGGGGCGGCAGCCGTCGATGATGGTCAGAATAAATTTGGGCATGAGACTAATCCTCAGGATGTGCATGATCCAGGCAGCAGACCCCGATTATGAGGCGGATTGCCGCACGCGGCAAGAGGGATTCGATCAGCGTCAATTCGGATACGGTATAATGGAATTGTCCACGAGGAACAGGTGCGCAATGGTTACACGAGCAGGAGTCACCATTCAGGAATTCATTGATCTGGTGGAACGTCACCCGGATCAGCATTTCGACCTGACTGCTGAGGGAGAGATTATCGAAGTGTCGCCGAAATTGATTCATGGATTGATCCAGGCGCGCGTCGCCTATCTGCTCAACCACTGGTTTGCGACTGCCCAAACTCTGGTGGGTTACGTGGTAGTGACCGAAGTCGCGCATGATCTCGCGGGATGGCTGTGCCGCCCGGATGTGTCGATCAACCGCGCAGATGACGAAGCGATCCCGAAGCAGGCTCCCCTGCTGGCCGTCGAGATCAAGTCCGATGCGAATACGTACAGCGACCTGCGGGCCAAGGCGCGCAAGTACCTCGAACTGGGCACCAAGATGGTGTGGCTGGTGTACCCCGACAAACAGTTGATCGAGGTTTATCAGGCCGACGCCGACGACCAGATTCTGACTGCTGACGATTCGCTCGACGGCGGCGCGATGCTGCCGGGGTTCAGCGTGGCGGTCAAAGCGTTGTTTGAGTAGAAAAAAACAGGGCGCAGCGGGATCGCCACGCCCTGAGTTGATCCCCCGAATTTAACGCGAGAAGATATTGGTGGTTGCGCCTTCATTGGCCTGGGCTGCGGTGCGGGCGTATTTCGCCAGGACGCCGCTGGTGTAATGCGGCGCGGGGGCCTGCCAGTTGGCCCGGCGTTGCGCCAGTTCCTCGTCGCTGAGTTCCACGTCGAGGCTGCGTTTCTCGACATCCACGACCACAATGTCGCCTTCTTGCAGCAGGCCAATGGTGCCGCCGACCATCGCTTCCGGCGCGATATGGCCGATGCACAGGCCGCGCGTGCCGCCGGAGAAACGCCCATCGGTGATGAGCATGACATCCTGGCCGAGTCCCTGACCGACAATGGCTGCCGTCGTTTGCAGCATTTCGCGCATCCCAGGACCGCCGACGGGACCTTCAAAGCGGATGACGACCACATCTCCGGCTTTGATGTCCTGATTCTGGACCGCCTGGAACGCATCTTCCTCACAATCGAAGATACGAGCGGGGCCGCGATGATAGGTCGGCTCGGTCCCCTTGAGCTTGACGACTGCGCCATCCGGGGCCAGATTGCCTTTGAGGATGACCAGCCCGCCGCTGTCCTTAATCGGTTCCGATAGGGGCAGAATCACTTTCTGACCGGGGGCTTCGTGCGCGTTGGCGGCTTCTTCACCCAGGGTGCGCCCGGTGACGGTGAGCGTGTCGCCGTGGAGGTAGCCGCCTTCCATCAGGCGCTTGACCAGCAGCGGGACGCCCCCGGCCCGGTACATATCGACCGCGACGTATTTCCC
>JAIOHO010000860.1 GCA_019912905.1 Anaerolineae bacterium | reverse complement strand
CCACTGCGAAATGTCAGGCGGCAGTTCGTGTCACGTCCTCTTTGCGGCGGACTACGGTGTATCCTCTTTCAGGCGCACATAAATCGTCGAAGTCCCCGTTTTTTTAGCGCCTTTGACTATAATCTGATCGGGCATGGACTTGATCAGCAGCGACAGACTCTTAAAGCCATAGGTCCGGCTGTCAAAACTCGGCTCAATCCGCTGCAATGCGTTGCCGAGTGCACCCAGATGCACCCACCCCTCATCATCCTGGGTGGCAATATCAAAGGCACGACGAAGCAGATTCAGAATCTTCTTGGAGGTTTTTGCGTTCCCAGCCACAGGCTTTTTGGCGGCAGCGGTCGTTTTAGGCTTCTCAGGTTTTTTGACCTCGCCAGGTCCTTTAACTGCGGGTTGGGGTTTGATCTCCTCTGGCGCTTTAGCCTCGTCGGGCTGGGGAAGGTTTTCGACGTAAACAAAGACATTGCAGGCATTCACGAACGCTTCGGGTGTGTTCATGCGCCCGATGCCCATCACGAATAAGCCCGACTCGCGAATCCGGGTACACAGCCGGGTGTAGTCGCTGTCGCTGGAAACGATGCAAAAACCCTGAACAGTGCCGGAGTTGAGAATATCCATAGCGTCGATGATGAGCGCGCTGTCCGTGGCATTCTTGCCGGTGGTGTAGCGCCACTGCTGGATGGGCTGGATGGCATGGGCCAGCATGACCGGTCGCCAGTTGGCGAGATTTGGCTGGGTCCAGTCGCCGTAAGCCCGGCGGATGGTCACCTCTCCGTAACGGCTGGCCTCCTCAAACATCTGTTTGAGCAGACTATGCTGAGCATTGTCGCCATCAATCAGCATGGCAATTCGGCGTTCCGGGTTGAAAGTGCTTTGGCTTTCCATGAGCTAAAAAACCCCTTAATCTGGAAGCGGATATTGTATGATTGAAAGGTTTACAGCGCCAGTGCTTGGGCCGCGAATCATGGGCATGTGCGAAATAATGACAAACGCCCGGTTGGATGTTGGCCTGAAATTTCCTGTGTGTGGGCGTGCCGTTCGAATCTGCAAACAGACTTGACAGGTCAAACGTTTGTTCTACACTGAGGGCAGGCGTGATGGCATTCAGAGGGTGTTGAAGGTTCGCCGACGCTCATGGAATTTTGCCGCCATTGCGCGAAATGAATCAGGCAACGAAGGGAATACAAATGGCTTTAACCCTGCTGGACTCCTTAACTGCGCATTGGAGCGACCTGCGTGGCCGGACCTATGATCTGCTCGACCTGCTGCCTGAAAATGACCTGTTGGCGCGCCTGCCGTTCCCCGAGTCGCAGTCGGCCTACTACCAGTTCTGGTGTATGCTCGGCACCACTGAGAGTTTTGCCAAGCTGATCGAAGCGGGCACGTGGCAGGGCTGGGCCAGTTCACTGCCGTTTGACCCGGTGGGCGTTTCACTGGCGACGATCAAAGGACATCTTCAGCAATCGGATGGTTTGCTGCGGGCAGCACTGAGTCCGCACGACCTGATGCAGCCTTATGGCCGCGGCGCGACCCCCATGCGCCACTACCTGCGGCTGGTCGAACACGAATCCCACCATCACGGCCAGTTGATCAACTTCATCTATGCGCTGAACTGGCCGATCCCCCAAAGCTGGGCGGACGAATGGGCGCTGTCCCGCGAGTAAGCTGCCGGAGCGAAGTCTACCCGGTTGCGAAAGCCGGTAGGGGCACGGCAGGCTGTGCCCAGGGAAATGAGAGGGTCAGCTTCTAGCTCAATTCGTCGTGCCGGAAGCAGTCGATGGTGTGGTCGTTGACCATGCCGATGGCCTGCATCATGGCGTAACAGATGGTCGGGCCGACGAACGTAAAGCCGCGCCGCTTGAGGTCCTTGCTCATCTGGCGCGACAGGTCGGTTTCGGCGGGGATGTCCGCCAGGGTTGTCCGGTGATTGTGGATCGTCTGGCCCTCGACGAAGCCCCACAGGTATTCGCTGAAGCTGCCGATTTCGCCCTGGATGTGCAGGAAGGCCCGGGCGTTCTTCACCACCGAGCGTACCTTGGCCCGGTTGCGGATGATGCCGGGGTCTTGCAGCAGGGCGGCGATTCTGGCTTCGTCGTAGCGGGCGATGACCGCCGGGTCGAAGCTGTCGAACGCGGCGCGGTAGTGCTCCCGCCGCCGCAGGATGGTGATCCAGCTGAGACCGGCCTGGGCACCTTCCAGGCTGATGCGCTCGAACAGGGCGTTCTCCTCGCGCACCGGCACGCCCCATTCTTCATCGTGATATTTCAGGTAAAGCTCGTCCTCTAAATTTACCCATCCGCAGCGGATCAGAGACATACACTTCCACTCCCATGCTGTACAACTTGACATGAAACCATACATCAGTCTGGTGA
>JAIOHO010000859.1 GCA_019912905.1 Anaerolineae bacterium | reverse complement strand
GATGATGATACCGACCGCCATTCTGCTGGTGCCGAATTTCGTGACGATTCGCGAGTTGGGCCTGTACGATACGACCCTGGCGATCGCGCTCCCCTATTTTGGTTCGGCCTTCGGTACCTTTCTGATGCGGCAGGCTTTTCTGGAAGTTCCGAAGGACCTGGTTGAAGCCGGGCAGATCGACGGCTGCCGCTGGTATCATCTGCTGTGGCATGTCTACCTGCCTCCCAGCCGGGCCACGCTGGTCGCCTTCGGGCTGGTGAGCGTCAGCTTCCACTGGAATTCGCTGCTGTGGCCGCTGGTCGTCACCGGCGATCAGGCACGCCCGCTGACGATGGGCCTGCTGCGTTTCACCCAACTGACCGACATCGGCGCGCAGTGGAGCCTGATTATGGCCGCCACGCTGATTATCGTCGCGCCGCTGCTGCTGCTGTTCCTCATCTTCCAGCGCCAGTTTATCGAAAGTTTCATGCACTCCGGGTTGAAGTAGGCCTGTTACCACACCTGATCCCGATGGCGGCGCAGGGCGCAGGGCGGCATAATCGCCTGCCTGGATGTTTGGATTCACTGAAAGGACAGCAGTATGCGATTGGAAAACCGGGTGGCAGTAGTGACTGGAGCGGGTTCAGGGATCGGGCGGGCGACGGCGGTCCGCCTGGCTCAGGCCGGTGCGCGCGTGGCCGTCGTGGACATTCACGCCGAAAATGCCCGCGACACGACTGAGATGATCGAGCAGGCGGGGGGCACAGCGCGGACCATTCAGGCTGATCTGGCGCAGGTGAGCGAAACCGAGCGTGCGATTGCCGAAGTGGTGCGCCGGTGGGGTCAGTTGGATATTCTCGTCAACAACGCCGCGGTGATGATCGAAAAGGGGATTGTGGATACGACCGAGGCGGATTGGGACCGCATCGTCAGCGTCAACCTCAAGGGCACATTTTTCTGCGCGAAGTATGCCATCCAGCAGTTCCGGCAGCAGGGCACGGGCGGCAATATCCTCAACATGGCCTCGGTCAACAGCTTCTACGCGGAAGGCGGAATCGCGGCCTATGCCATGACCAAAGGCGGCATCGCTCAACTGACACGCGCCCTTGCCATCGACCACAGCGCCGAGGGAATCCGTGTCAATGCGATCTGCCCCGGCTGGATCGAGACGCCGCTGAACGCCAACTTTTTTGCTCAGGGACCGCACGTCCGCGAGCAGGCCGGTCGGCTGCACGCCATTGGGCGCATCGGCCAACCGGAAGAAGTGGCCGACGCGGTGGCCTATCTGGTGTCGGATGAAGCCTCATTCATCACCGGGGCACTGCTCACCGTCGATGGCGGATTCTCCGCCGGGTTAGCGCCTGCGCTCGGTGTGGTCCTGTAGAGCATGTGTCAGCGGGGCTGCCGGGCACCGAGGTACCCGGCCAATGACCAGACTCTGTTGGGATTCAGCGAGTCCTGAAGGGATATGAGGGCATGCCGTCAAATTGATTCGGCGGCGGTGGCGCATCATTCAGAGACGACGGGCACGCTTTCTTTTTCCGCGATCCACTTTGCCATCGTGTCCAGCGCCAGACCCATGTTGCCGATCTGACAATGATTCTGCCCCTGTTCGTCGCGGGTGAAGATGCGCTCGGTCAGCGACCGCGTATGCGTGAGTGCGGCAACCTGCAAGTGGTGCATCTTCAACGGGATGAAGTGATCTTCCTCGCCGGTCAAAATCAGCACGTCCTGGGTCACCAGACCGGGCTTCTGGTTTTCCTCGTTGAATTTGACCAGGGCCTGGGATGCGGTCAGCGGCGAGTCGGTTTTGGTCATGTATATCAGGTTGTCGATGCCCCATTTTTCCTGGGGCCGCATCTTCATTTTCCATTCTGACAGGATGTTCATCAGCTTTGGGTGCTTGAACAGCCACCATGCGAAATCGGCCACCGGCTTGGGCGGAATCTGCATGTAGTCGAAGGCGATGCTGGAGGCGATGACGCGCTTGATGCGCGGCTCATAGGCTGCCGCCCGGAAGCACAACCAGCCGCCCATCGAGATTCCCAGCCAGGTGACGTCGCTGCGGTCGAAATAATCCAGTACGGCTTTGGCCGGTTTCTCCCAGTGATAATCCATCGGCAGGCCCTGCTGCTTTAAAGCTCCACCCTGGCCCGGCCCATCGAACAGGATGACCTCGTAACCGCGGTGCGCGAAGAAAGTCGCCAGCGAGTAAAACTCCTCGATGAACGAATCGAAGCCGCCGTGCATCACCAGCGTCCCGCGCATGGGTGCCGCCTGTGCCGGAAGGCGCAGCGCGGGCAGAGTCGTGCCGCCCTCATAGGGTACCTGATGGCGCTCGATGGGTTCGTCCGCGAACAGCCGGTTGTAAAACAGGTCGATGAATTTGGTGTAGAGCACCTTTTTGTCCGGGTCCGTCGGGCGGGTAAAGAACTCTGCCGCGCGATAATAAAAGGTCGCATTCATCAGGCGGTCCTCGTCCAATGCTTTATCCGCCTGGCGAATCATTTCGTCTTTCCAGTCGCTCAGCCCTTTGAGGTGCGCGGCGGCGTCCTGCATGTCTTCCAGCCGGGCGTAGCCCAGCGAGTACCAGCGGTTCAACTGGAAATCGATGATCTTGGTGGGGTGCATGCGGTGATAACCCACCGGCAATTCGAACGTCTTCATGGCACGCTTCTCCTCGTCTCTCAGGGGACCGGGCTATCCGCCCTTTGCCAGCCCTGACCGGATGAACTCGACCAGATGATTTAACTCATCTTCAAACGCATCGGCCTGGTGCAGATTGGTCATCTCCACCGCATGGGTAAACAAATAGCCAATGACTCGTTTAATAAACGCCAGCGGCAGATCCTCCCTGAACTGGCCCTGCTGGTAGCCCCTTTCGATCAGGTGGTCGATGGCGGCGTTATCTTCAAAGTTGTAGGCGGCCAGGGCCTTCTTATAGATCGTGTTGCCCTGCTCCCGGATGAAGCTCTCTGAAAATCGGTTGATGGCCGGGTATTCACGGGCGAAGGCCATGCTGTAACGGATCTGCGTCCTGAAGATGCCGAAAATATCCTGCTGAAAATCTTCCGGCTGCATGACCGAACTCAGAAACACCTTTTTCTTCTCGATCAGGACGCCGATCAGCGCCAGATACAGGCCCTCTTTGTGCTTGAAATGGTAGTAGAACTGCCCTTTGCTCATGCCTGCTGTTTGCAGGATGGTGTTGATCGAGGCCTGCTCGTATCCCTTGTCGATAAACTCTTCTAACGCCCCGTCGAAGAGTTCCTGACTGTGTTCGAAATCTCTGGCAAATCCTGTGGGTTGCTCACTCATAAGGATATTATAGACCAGTAGGTCTAGACCGTCAAGTCTAATCTGGCGCGCAGAGTAACCTCGCCCTATACTGGCGGATGAGGATGTGCAGCCAACAGACCGGGGCAGGTCATCGAAGTTTGATCAGAGTCTGGCAGGGGATCATCAGCTTGACACCGATTTCATCCGTCACCATCACCCGGCGCGAGTGGACGCGGGTGCTCCTTTACGGGGCGCTGCTGCTGCTGATCGTGTCGCTGCCGTATTGGATCGCCTGGGCGCGGCAGGGGGACGCGGGCGTGTTCAGCGGCTTCCTGTTCGGCGTGGATGATGGCAATTCGTACCTGGGCAAGATGCGCCTGGGTGCGCAGGGTCACTGGGATTTTTCGCTGTTCTATACTGCCGAGGAACATGACAGTGCCGGGCTGCTGTTTCTACCCTACCTCGTACCGGGGCAGATTGTCGGCCTGTTCATGGACTCGACCGACCCGAATCTGACCGGGGTGCTGCTCGGCGTCTTTCATCTGATGCGGATCGTCTTCGGCGGCCTGCTGATCGTCATGGTGTACCGCTTTATCGCCGCCTTCATCGACGAGGCCGGGCTGCGGCTGCTGGCGCTGGTGCTGGCGACGGCAGGCGGCGGATTCGGCTGGCTGCTGCTGGCAACCGGTGCGAACAGCCCACCCCCGGAGTTTTTTATTCCCGAAGGCTTTACGCTGCAAATCCTGCTCGGCCTGCCGCATCTGGCGCTGGCGCGGTCGGCGCTGCTGGCCGGTCTGCTGCTGGTGATGACCAGCCTGGATCGTCCGCGCTGGCCGCTGTGGGCGCTGCTGGCCGGGTTGTGCGGGTGGATTGTCGGGCTGGCGGTGCCGTTCTATCTGGTGGTAATCGACGCGATCCTGGGCGCGTGGGGGCTGGCCGCCTGGATTCGGGGAAGGCGTTTCCCCTGGCGGCTGTTTCGCAGCGCGGGGCTGGCCGCCGGTCTCACTGTACCGCTGCTGCTCTACAATGTCGTCGTGTTCAGCCGCAATCCCGCTTTTGCGCAGTGGTCGGCGCAAAATATCCTCGAATCGCCGCCGCCCCTGCATTACCTGCTGGCCTATCTGCCGCTGGGTCTGCTGGCGATCCTCGGCCCGCGTCAGATGTGGCGTCATTCAGAGACGCGCGGCGCGCTGCTGATCGG
>JAIOHO010000858.1 GCA_019912905.1 Anaerolineae bacterium | reverse complement strand
GGATAATGATCGGAGTCTGATGGCCCTAAGAGGCGGCTTCCTCCGCTGGCTTATGGTAACCGATCATCTTATGGCGATCTTCATCCCACAGACGAATATGCAGCGACTTCAGGCTTGTCCGCAGCGTCAGCGGCTCGACCTCCTGGAAAATCGGGTTTTCATAGTGGCAGGACTCAAGCCGATAGTTCGGGATGCGCGGGCTGAGGTGATGAATATGATGAAAGCCGATATTCCCTGAGAACCACTGGATGATACGCGGCAGTTTATAAAACGAGCTGCCGTACAGTGCAGCAGTCGCGTAATCCCAGTCCTCGTGCCGTTCCCAGTAGACGTTCTCATACTGGTGCTGCACATAGAAGAACCAGACACCCAGGGACGAGGCCATGGCGATAATCGGGAGCTGGACGAGGATATATTCCTTAAACCCAATCGTCAGTCCCATCCCAATGAAGATGCCAAGCAGCGCCAGATTGGTGAAGGTTACGCTGTTCTTCTCACGCGGTCTTTCCGATACGTTGACGTAGGGGAGCCGCTGAAGCACGACAAAGTCAATGGTCGGACCAACGACGAAGATGACAAAGGGGTTGCGATAGAGCCGGTAGCCAAGCTGTTTCCAGCGCGGCAGCTTCTGATACTCCTCGTAGGTCAGGGTCCAGACATCGCCGATCCCCCGGCGGTCCAGGTCACCGGATGTGGCGTGGTGAACGGCGTGACTATGCCGCCATGCAAAATAGGGGGTAAACAACATAATCCCGGTAAACACACCAACCAGGTCGTTCGCCTTCTTCGACTTGAAGAACGACCCGTGCCCGCAGTCATGAAAAATGATGAACGAGCGAAAGGCGAATAATGCGCCGAAAAATGCACATAACAGGGTCAGCAGATACGAAACCTCGAGGCTGCGATAAGCCAGATACCATAAGATGAAATACGGCGCGATGCTGGTGAGCATCTGCCAGATACTCCTTCTCAGGTCGGCATCCTGGTAGTTGGCGACGGCCTGACGCCACGGCAGGTTCTTGGCTTTGGGTGGAATCGTGCTCTGTATGGTTTCAATACTCATGCTGATCGGGTTCTCCACTTGGCGGACGGCAACGGGCAAGTGCATTGTAACGGATGTTTGTTCAGATAGTAAGTGCAATATTTCTCAAATCAGGATCAGGGGAGGCTCTGACGGAATGTCCCAAGTCTTCCAATCCATGAATTCACCCTCATTGTAGGGGTGTTTAGATAATCCTTACGGTAAAGGTTTGACCGACGGATCCTGATATTCCCAGCATTATAACCGTATGCCAGATGTTAATGCTGGTTCAATTCCGCCAGTTCTTCTGGCGTGGCATATTTTCGAATAATGCGCCATGCACCCCAGTTCACAATCAGGGCAATCAATGAAAACAGGAGAAGCACACTGACAAAAGGCGGAATAAACAGGGCCACAATCGCCGGGGCAACCGCCAGACTCAACACCAGCAGCGACCAGAAGGAATGCCCCAGGGCCATGCGCACAGAAACCACAATCAGCCGGCGGAACGAAAGGTCAAAGAGCACCAGCAGCGGCCACACGTAGAGATTGATCATCAACAGGGTAATCGCGATAAACAAGTTGATACTGCGCATGAGCCACAGCAGCAGACTGTCCATCTCCATGAAACCCAGTGCCCGGATATTAACGTAAATCACGAAGCCGATAATCGCATCGATGACGGCCACCAGCGTGCCCTTCAACCAATGGCGGCGCATGGCTCCAAAGAATGTCGCAAACAATTCCGTATCGCGCCCCCGCACCCAGGGTCCCAGGGTGGCGAATAAACCGGCAGTCGCCGCAGGCAGGGTAATGATGGGCATCGCCAGCGCCAGCCATAACAGATTAGCCATCAGAAACGTCGCGATACGATCAACCGGTGAGCCGGGTTCCGGCATCCAGCTGGGCATTTGCATGAGCATAAACCTGATAAGAAATGTTCAAGGGCACAGTCAGGTGGTATCGCTGCGGCCACCCTACAGATCAGAGAATCTACCCGGTTAAGCCTGTTGTTGCAACATCAGCCGCACAAAGCGCGTTAATTGTTCTCGGGCCTGCCACTCGCCCAGGTCTGATTGTGAACTGGTGCGAGGATCGCCTGAACCTCTTGCAGCAGACCTTCGTCAATTGGTTCTTCGGACCAGCGCACGTTCTTGCGGATATTCTCAGGGCTGGCCGTTCCGATCAGAGTCGTCGCAATATCAGGATGCGACAGACTGAATTGCAGGGCGACCTTGGCAATCTCGCTGCCGCGCTGCCGCACATATTCCGCAGCGCGCTGGCAGACCGATTTGATCGTGTCATTCGCAGGGTGCCAGTCAGGACCGCCGCGATCGGTCAGCAGGCCCATCGACAGGGGCGAGGCGCTGATAATGCCGACTCCTTTTTCCTGAAGATACGGAATGAGATCCGCCAGAGCGGTATCATTC
>JAIOHO010000857.1 GCA_019912905.1 Anaerolineae bacterium | reverse complement strand
TACTGCATCCCGCCGAGAGTTATGCACTGTTCATCCTGGCGCTGATCGTAGGCATCACCACCAGCCTGGGTATCGCCCTTTACCGCATCGGCATTCATGTCTTCAACGACATTTTTGTGAACGGCACCCAGAGCCTGCTCGGGATGATTGTCGGCAAAGTGACCCTGGTCATCGGCCTGGCCGCCGCCGGTTATGTCGTGGGCTGGATTATGCACCGATTCGTCGGCGAAGAACGGCATCACGGCGTCGCGGGGATCATGGAATCAGTCGCGCTGGGCGGTGGTCGCCTGCGTTACGAGAAATTATTCTTCAAGGCTCTGGCCTCGTCCATTTCGCTGGGGGCAGGGGCATCGGTTGGGCCGGAGGACCCCAGCGTCCAGATTGGCGCGAACCTCGGCTCCATGCTCGGCCAGCGCCTGCGCGTGAGCGAAGATCGGATGCGACTGCTGGTGGCTGCGGGGGCTGCCAGCGCCATTGCTGCCGCTTTTAACGCCCCGATCGCCGGGGTGTTTTTTGCCCTTGAAGTGATTCTGCTGGAATTCACGACCAACGCCTTCGGGGTGGTGGTGCTGGCCGCGGTCGTGGCCTCGGTGCTTAATCAGGCCCTGGAGCAGACGATTGGCTTCCACGAACCTTCCCTGGACCTGATGAATTATACGGTCGGGTCGCCGCTGGAGATCCCGTTCTACGCCGTGATGGGCCTGGTGCTCGCCCCCATCGCCGCAGGTTTTATCCGCAGCGTCTACTGGCAAAAGGATGTCTGGCACAAGCACATTCACTGGCCTATGCCCATCCAAACGGCGGTCGCTGGTGCGGTGGTGGGTCTGGTGGGGATTTTTATGCCGCAGATTCTGGGCACGGGCCGCGAAGTGATGAACCAGGTGCTGGAACGACCAGCTGAGTTTACCGTCGTGCTCCTGCTGGTCATTGGGGTCACCAAGATCGCCATGACGGGTTTCAGCCTGGCCGGTGGCTTTGTCGGCGGGGTCTTTGCCCCGGCGCTGTTCGTCGGTCTCGTGTTTGGCGGCGTCTTCGGTCGCCTGATGGAAGCCCTGAACGCGTCCAATATCATCAGCGACCCGCAGGTGTATGCCATTGTCGGCATGGCGGCGATGATGTCGGGGGTGGTGCGTTCGCCGATCACGGCGATTATGCTGGTCTTTGAACTCACCAATGATTACCGCCTGATTCTGCCGATCATGCTGGCATCGGTCGTGTGCATCTTTCTGACCAACCGCTTTGCGCCGCTGGGCATTTATGCGCTGGGGCTGGCGCGCGCCGGGGTGCACCTGCGCGAGGGACGCGACATCGACCTGATGCAGGGCGTCGTCGTGCAGGAGGTGATGGACGACCCGCTGACCATCTCTGAGCACGCTTCGCTGGTCGAACTCCGCGATGCGCTGCGTCGCCATCATGTGCGCTCGATCTGTGTCACGGACGGCGGTGATAATCTGGTGGGCATCGTGACCCTGTCCGACTTGCAGCGGGCTTATGAGGAGCACCCTGAAGAATGTGCGACCCTGACGGTCGGGGACATCGCCACCGGGCAGGTGGTCACCGTCCATCCCGATGATGTGGTCTGGCGCGCAATTCGCCTGATGGGGGCGAATAACGTCGGACGTATTCCGGTGGTGGAGGAACGCAGCAACAAACTGGTGGGCATCCTCAGCCGCCACGATATCGTGGAAGCCTATAACAAGGCGATCGCTCGTAAGGTGCAGGACCAGCACAATGCCGAACAGGTGCGCCTGAATAACCTGACCGGCGCGCACGTTCTGGAGACGTATGTCACCGACAATGCGCCCGTGGTTGGCAAGCGCATCTGTGATATCCGCTGGCCCGCCGAGAGCGTGGTGGCCTCGATTCAGCGGCAGAATAAGCTGCTGGTGCCGCATGGCAACACCGCATTAGAAGCCGGGGACTGGGTGACGCTGGTCGCCGCGCCGGAATGCGAGGATGAGCTGGGAACCCTGTTCGGCCAGCGCCCGGTCGAAGTCTAGCCCTCAGCCTCAATCCAAAGAGCGCCGGGTACTGCTGGTGAAGGCAGCGCCCAGCGCCCTGTCAATCCGATTCACCTGGACCGATTTTCAGCTTGATTCGACCAGATTGGCGACGAATGTGATCTCTAACGCCAGATCGTCGGTCACATTGGCGACGCCCGGCGCGCGCGGGATCGTCAGTTCATATTCCGTCCGTGTGACCATCGCCGAAGCAGTGCCGTCCAGCCGATTCTCCGCCGTCAGGGTCGCCGTCACCGCAAACGTGACCGGGTTGGTGATATTCCGCACCGTCAGGTCGCCGGTCAGTTCAAAGGTCACGGTATCACCCACATTCACTGGTCCAGCGGGCATGCCGCTGATCGCCGTCGGCACGAAGGTCGAGAATTCGAACTCGTCCAGCCGGGACTGAAGAATCTGGTTGCGCAGCGCCCGGGTGCGATTTTCGTCATCGGTTTCCAGCGTGCGCGCATTGATGCGGATCTCCCCGACCTGCGAGTTCGCCGGATTCTGGAAATCGACGATAATATCCCCTGCGACCTGATCGGTGCTGCCGATGACCTCTTTGGGGTTGCCGAACAATTCCTCGTGGATGATGAACCGCACCTCGGACAGCGTCGGGTCGATGCGGAACAGCGAACGTCCGGTCAGCCCAGCCTCGGTTTGGGGGGTCGCCGAAGGATCTGGCGTCGGCGATGCGTCCGGTGTCGATGTCGGGGGCAGCGGAGTGGCGGTCACCGACATGCTCTCCGCCTGAATCGCAGCGGCGGTGCTCAGGTCTGCCATCTGGTTTTCCAGGGCGTCGATCTGCGCGCTCATGGCACGAATGGCGGCCACCCGCGTGCTGTCATTAGCCGGGGCAGTGTCCTGGCCCAGGGCAGCGTCCACATCGCTGCGCAGTTGCGAGACTTCTGTCGCAGCAGAGTCTGTTGCTTCGGTCACATCCAGCGACAGGGTGGGCGCAGAAATCGGCTCGCTGGGTTCACCCGAACCCCCCAGCACCCACCACATGCCGGCAGCGCCAACCCCCGCGCCGATTGCCAGCAGGACCAGCCACAGGATGACGGTAACTCGTTTCATAGGACCTCCAGCGTGTTACAACCTGCTCAATCATCGAAGGATAGGGAAGCGGCAGCTTCTCCTGCCGATCTCCCGTGCGGGAATTCGATCAAAGGGGCAGCAAAGCCGCCGCCCCTCCCGGCTACAGCGTTTCCACAGCCTTCTACATCGCAATCCGCAGGACCGCGCCGTCCTGACCGCCAGCCGAATTGATTGAAACGTACAGGTTGCCATCCGCATCCTGCGCCAGGCCATAGGGCGTCGGCAGATCGCCCAGAACCGTTTCCTGGCCGCTGTCGGTGACGCGCACCACCTGGCCGGGGCCAAAGCCCTCGTCGCCCAGCACCCCGAACTCGACCGCATAAATCGTGCCATCATCCGTGACCAGGACATCGGTCACCATCGTCAGGCCCGTATAGGTTTTGGCGAGTGCGCCGCCCGACCAGCGCTCGATCGAAGCGCCGCCTTCGGGGAACGGAAATCCGGTGAGAAAGCCGATATACAGGTCCCCATCCGGGCCAATCGCAATGCCGGTGGGCACCGGCGAAATATCGCCGATGGGCCACGTCTGGGCGATTTTGAGACCGTCGGCTTGTGTCCAGCTAAACATACAGTTGCAGCTTGCATCGATGATGTAGATCGTGCCATCGTCGGCGACTGCAAAATCCGTCGGGTTCGAGGCGACAATATCCTCATCCGGGTTTTCGGCAGCTTCAAGCGAATACAGATCCACAAAATGGCGGATGCGCATGGTATCGCGGCTGAGTTCGACCAGCCCCATGCTGAACGGCATTAAGGTGGGCGATTCGCCCAGCGCCAGCCAGATCGACTGGTCATCGACCCAAATAGCGGACGCGCCGCGTGACTGTCCGCGGCTCTGGCTTGCCAGGCCCAGGATCACCACCGCGCTGTCCCCGGCGGGCGAAACTCGTGTCACCTGACCGGTCGCGCCGACCGGAATCGGGGCGCGTCCGCCGGGTGCATCAAAATCACCGCCGTTGCCAGCCTCCACCACATAAAGATTACCCTCGTTGTCAAATGCCATCCCACGTGGATTGGTCAATCCATCGACCACCACATCCTGTGCTGCCAGCGGCAAACCGGTGACGGCCAGCGCGACCAGAAGCCAGACCCATGCGCTTTTGCGAATCATCGTGTCGCTCTCCCAAATTAGGTTGAAAAATAAGCAGTTTGTCGATCCCTACATGGTACGGTGTCGTCCCGTAATCCAGATGTTAGAGGCTGATGAGAATGGACGGAAAAAATGATCCGGTCGGCGGCGATTGGGCAGTTTAACCAAATTTGTAAACGAATTCTTGACCAGACCTACCGACATCGATATAATGAGTTTAGATTTTGGAACCGGTTCCATCCAGAAACGGTTTTATTAAGCAGCTGAAAAACTTTATGCGTCTACCAACGATTCGTGATGTCGCCCGAGAAGCGGGTGTCGGCGTCGGCACGGTTTCACGGGTACTCAACAACAGCCCGCAGGTCAGTCCGGAGACACGCGAACGGGTGTTAGACACCATTCAGCAGTTGGGCTTTCGCCCCAATCAGCTTGCACGCCAGCTCTCTCGTGGGACGCGTGTGCGCAGTCTGGGGGTGATCTCACCCTTTATTACGGATCATTCGTTTATGGCCCGGCTGAAAGGTGTACAACGCGCGTTGGCCGCGACGGATCAGGACTATGACCTGATCTTCTATTACGTGACCACGCCGGAACGCGTGCAGCAGCGTCTGCAAGCGATTGCCGAGCAGGGCAGTGTGGAGGGATTGTTGTTGATGGTGCTGGAACTCGCGCCGGAGCAGCGTGAAATGCTGAATGAAGCGGCCATCACCTATGTGGGCATCAACGATCATCCGATCGTCGATTGGCCGTCGATTGGAGCCGACAACACCCTTGGCGGCGAACTGGCGACGCGTTATCTGCTCGATCAGGGGCATACCCGCATTGCCTATGTCGGTGATTATTTCCCTCTGCCCTATGGTTTTTCAGCCAGCGAAGTACGCTATCGGGGTTATGCTCGCGCCTTGTTCGAGCATGACATCCCGCTCAACCCGGACTACGTGCAACTCGGCCAACATGGTCGCGATGCGGCTTACGAACTGACTCGGAATCTGCTCAGCCTGCCGCAGCCGCCGACCGCGATTTTCAGTATGAGCGATGTCCAGGCGCTGGGATGCCTGGCCGCCATACGCGACGCGGGGCTGAGCGTACCGGGCGATGTGTCGTTGATTGGCTTTGATGATATTGAAGTCAGCCAGTTGATCGGCCTGACGACGGTTCGTCAGCATCTGGAACACGCGGGTTATCTGGCGATGCAATATCTGTTGAAACTGCTGGGAGATACGACCATTCCTGATTTCGTCGGGATGGATCAGGTGCCCGAACTGCCTGCGTTTGAGATTATCGAACGACAGACGACACGCTCCCTGGCAGCATGAGGCGTTTCCTGAATAGTTTGGTGGTGGCGAATAGTTCGCCATATAGTTAAGGTTAAGGAGTACATTATATGTCACGGAGAACACTTGGTTTGTTGCTCGTGCTGACATTCACCTTCGGCTTACTGGCCGTGGGCGTTGTCGGTGCCCAGGATGACGTGCTTTACCCGATCGGCGAAGGCCCATTCACCTGGAGCGATCTGGACGCCTTCAACAGCATGGACCTGGGCGGCGAAGAAGTCGTCTTCTTCGGCCCCTGGCTGCGGACCGAAGGTGACGCGGTCAACAACATCGTCAAATACTTCAACGAGGCGACCGGTGCCAACGTGAAGTATGTCGGCTCGGACAGCTTCGAGCAGCAGATTATCATCGACATCCAGGGTGGCAATCCGCCCAATCTGGCGGCCTTCCCGCAGCCTGGTCTGGCCGCGAATGCTGCCTCGATCGGTGGGCTGGTTCCGCTGAGCGATGCAACCAAACAGTACGTGCTGGACAACTACGCAGCCGGCCAGTCCTGGGTGGATCTGGCGACCTATCCTGACCAGAACGGCGATCCGCAGTTTGACGCCGTCTTCTACAACGTGAACCTCAAGAGCATCGTCTGGTACGTGCCGGAAGAATTCGCCGATAACGGCTATGAAATTCCGACCACCTGGGACGAAATGATCGCCCTGAGCGACCAGATCGTCGCCGACGGCGGCACCCCCTGGTGCATCGGCATCGGCAGCCAGGCCGCGACCGGCTGGCCCGCCACCGACTGGGTCGAGGACATCATGCTGCGGACTCAGACGCCCGACGTCTATGACCAGTGGGTCACCAACGAAATCCCGTTCACCGATGATCGCGTGAAAAACGCTATCGAACTGTTCGGCTCGATCGCCAAGAATGATGCCTATGTCGCCGGTGGCGCGCAGGCCGTGGTGACGACCGACTTCCGCGACAGCCCGGCGGGTTTGTTCACCATCCCACCGCAGTGCTACATGCACCGCCAGGCCAGCTTCATCGCCGCCAACTTCCCAGAAGATGTGGAAGTCGGTGTGGATGCGGACTTCTTCTACTTCCCGCCCATCGACGAATCACTGGGCAAACCGGTCCTGGGTGCTGGCACGCTGGTCGCAGTGACCAAAGACAGCCCGGCGACGCAGGCGTTCCTTGACTTCCTGCTGACCCCGCTGGCGCATGAACTGTGGGCCGCCCAGGGTGGTTTCCTGACCCCGCTGAAGACCATCAACCTGGACTCCTACCAGACGCCGACCCTGCGTAAACAGGGCGAGATCCTCCTCAATGCCGACGTGTTCCGCTTCGATGGCTCCGACCTGATGCCGGCAGCGATTGGCGCAGGCGCGTTCTGGACGGCGATGGTGGACTATGTGAATGGCGCTTCGGTGGATGAAGTGACCCAATTCGTGCAGGATGCCTGGGACGACATCAAATAGCCTGACGGCGTCCTGCGGTTGACCAACCAGTAGTTACTTCGGCAACGGGGCGATCTAAAGATGGGTTGCCCCGTTGCTGCATCTGGAAACACCCTAATAAAGCTTTTAGGAGATTCACCTATGCAGCAAATACTAACCACGGTAGTCGCGATTCTGGTCGGCGTCGGCGGGATGCTGCTGTACTTCTACGGGTCCAACCTGATCATCGACCGCGCTTTTGCGGACAAGGTGGCACCGGATGGGACGATGATCGAGTCGAAAACGATCCTGCGTGAGCGCATTCGCCCCTGGTTGTTTGTGGTCCCGGCGCTCCTGTTACTTACTCTTTATCTGGTTTACCCTGCCGTGCAGACGCTGCTTTTGAGCTTCTACGATGACCTGTCACGCAATTTCGTCGGTTTACAGAATTATTCCTGGGCGCTGGGCGATGCCGGCTTTCAGATTTCGATCCGCAATAATATTGGCTGGCTGATTGTAGTGCCTTTTTTCAGCACCGCCTTTGGCCTGATCGTCGCAGTTCTGGCTGATCGGGTGAAGTGGGAAAGTCTCGCCAAATCGCTGATCTTCATGCCGATGGCGATCTCGTTTGTCGGCGCAGCGATTATCTGGCGCTTTGTGTATGCCTTCCGCCCGGCGGGCCAACCGCAGATCGGCATCCTGAACGCCATCGTCGTTGGGGCGGGCGGCCAACCGCTGACCTGGTACACCGAACCCCCCTGGAACAACCTGGCCCTGATGGTCATTCTCATCTGGATCCAGGCCGGGTTCGCGATGGTGCTGCTGTCGGCGGCGCTCAAAGGGGTCCCCGAAGAAACGCTGGAAGCTGCCCGCATCGACGGCGCCAGCGAAGTCGCGATCTTCTTCCGTATTATGATCCCCCAGATCATGACCACCATCACCGTCGTCATGACGACCATCATCATCGTCGTCCTGAAGGTCTTCGACATCGTGTTCACCATGACCAATGGTCAGTTCCAGACTGAGGTGCTGGCGAATTATATGTACCGCTGGATGTTCCGCAATTTCGACAGCGGGCGCGGCAGTGCCATCGCCGTGACGATTATGCTGGCGGTCACCCCCTTCCTGATCTGGAATATTATTCGCTTTCGACGTGAGGAGGCGGCCCGATGAGCACCGTACAACAGGCATCCGCTCAGGTCCAGACGTACAGCCAGACGTCCATCAACCGCCTGCGCTGGCGCAAATCGGCGGGCTGGCTGGCAGTTCGCGGCGCGCTGGCCTTAATCTGCATCCTTTGGACTCTGCCGACCTTCGGCCTGCTGATCAGTTCGCTGCGCCCTAAGGACGCCCTGGCGACCAGCGGCTGGTGGACGGCGCTGGCCCCTTCGATCACTGCCGCGCGCGCGCGCACCGGCGGTGCAGCCGACCAGCAGGAAGTCGATGGCCGCTACGTGATTACCGGCAGCATCCTCGACGCCGGGGATACGCGCCAGATCGATTCGTTCGGCGATGGTTTCCTCGGCGGCGATCTTGCGGACAACAAACCGGGGACGCCCATCGAAACCGACAGCGGCTATACCTTCACCCTCCAGGCGGATGGCAGCTATGAGCTGTCTTCACCGGAACCATTCGACGCTGAAAATGGCTATCGCTTCTTCTTCCAGGCCGCCACCCCGCCGGCCCTGACCCTGGATAATTACACTGAGGTCATCAATTCGCAGGGCGTGGGCGACGCCTTCCTCAACACGTTTACGGTCGTGATCCCCTCGACGGTCATCCCGATCGCGATTGCCGCGTTTGCAGCCTACGCCTTCGCCTGGATGAACTTCCCCGGTCGGCGTATGTTGTTCTACCTGGTCGTCGCTCTCATGGTCGTCCCGCTGCAAATGTCGCTCATTCCTTTGCTGAGGATTTATTCCGCCGTGGGTATCGTCGGGACTTTCCCCGGCATCTGGCTGGCCCATACCGGCTTCGGCCTGCCGCTGGCGATCTTCCTGCTGCGGTCGTACATCGGAGGTCTGCCGCGCGAGTTGATCGAATCGGCCAACATCGACGGAGCCTCACACTTCCAGATTTTCACCAAACTGATCGTCCCACTGTCGATCCCGGCGCTGGCCTCATTCTCCATCTTCCAGTTCCTGTGGGTCTGGAACGACATGCTGGTCGCGCTGGTGTTCCTCGGCCAGGAACAGCCGGTGCTCACCGTGCAGTTGGCGGCGTTGACTGGCTCGCGCGGGGATAACTGGGAAATTCTGACCTCCGCCGCCTTCGTGTCGATCGTCGTGCCGCTGCTGGTGTTCTTCTCACTCCAGCGCTATTTCGTGCGCGGCCTGCTGGCGGGTTCGGTGAAGGGTGGTTGATGCGCGCAGGTGTACGGATTCTGGGGTGGATTGTCATTGGCTGTCTACCTCACCCCGTCTCGCGCTAGTCGACTCCCTTCTCCAACTTGGAGAGGGAAAAGGCGACCAAAGGTTGGCAAGGGGTGAGGTGGTTGCCCCATTGTTGAAGGCACATTTGAGGCGTTATCGGACTATCCGATTCCCAGCGAATCCAGATCATCAAGGGGCGGCCTGCGGGTCGCCCTGGTCCATCCTGGCCTTGCTGCTTCAGCGGGATGAGTCTTTTTTAGGTTCCTGCAACCTCAGACCGATACGTTAGAAACGTAATTGTAAAGTGGTTATACGTCGGCTCACATTTATAGAGATTTTTCTATGAACTGGCACACAAACGCGATCTTTTACGAACTGTACCTGCGCGCCTTCTCCGACGGCAACGGGGACGGCCACGGCGACTTCGCCGGGCTGCGCCAGCGGCTCGATTATCTGGAATGGCTGGGGGTGGACTGCATCTGGCTGCTGCCCTTTTACCCGTCCCCGCTCAAGGACGACGGCTACGACATCGCCAGCTTTTACGGTATCAACCCCACCTTTGGCTTTCTGGAAGATTTCCGCATTACCGTCGAGGAAATCCACCGCCGGGGTATGCGGGTCGTGGCGGACCTGGTCGTCAACCACACCTCGGACCAGCACCCCTGGTTTGTCGAGGCGCGCCGCAGCAAGGAAGCGGCCACACGCGATTATTACGTGTGGAGTCCCACCGATGAGCGCTACCGCGAGGCGCGCATCATCTTTCTGGATACCGAGCGGTCCAACTGGGCTTATGACGAGCACACCGGCGAATTTTACTGGCATCGTTTTTACAACAGCCAGCCGGACCTGAACTACGACAACCCCAAGGTGCAGGCCGCGCTGCTGGATGTCATCGGCTTCTGGATGGATATGGGGCTGGATGGTTTCCGGGTGGACGCCGTGCCTTACCTGTTCGAGCGCGAGGGCACCATCTGCGAAAATCTACCGGAGACACACGACTTCCTGAAGAAGATGCGCCGCTTTGTCGACGACCGTTACCCCGGCGCGATCCTGCTGGGCGAAGCCAACCAGTGGCCGCAGGACCTGCGCCCGTACTTCGGCGATGACGACGAGTTTCACATGTGCTTTCACTTCCCGGTCATGCCCCGTTTGTATATGGCCGTAGCCCGCCAGGATCGCAGCAGCGTGGTCGATATTCTGGCTGACACGCCGGATATCCCGCCGCAGTCGCAGTGGGCGACCTTCCTGCGCAATCACGACGAACTCACGCTGGAGATGGTCACCGAGGATGACCGCCAGTTTATGTGGGAATATTACGCGCCGGACCCGCGCCAGCGTCTCAATCTGGGCATCCGGCGGCGGCTGGCCTCGCTGATGGATAACGACCGGCGCAAGATCGAACTGATGTATTCGATGCTGTTTACGCTGCCGGGCGTGCCCGTCCTGTATTATGGCGACGAGATCGGCATGGGCGACAACGTCGAGTTGTTCGACCGCAACGGTGTGCGCACCCCGATGCAGTGGACGCCGGGCGAGAATGCCGGATTTTCGACGACACATGCCTCCAACCTGTATGCCCCGGTCATCAACGATCCGACTTTTGGCTACCGGACGGTCAACGTGCTCAACCAGCAGGCCGCCCGCGACTCGCTGCTGCACACCGTCCGCCAGATGATCGCCACTCGCAAGGGGCTGCCGGTGCTGGCTCGCGGTGACTTGGAATGGCTGGATGAGCTGCCGAATGAAGCGTTGTGCTTCTGGCGGCGCAGCACCGAACGCCACATCCTGGTGCTGCACAACCTGTCAGACGAATCGTTCGACCTGTATTTGCCGCCGGGCCACCATTTTACCGACGCCCTCGGCGCTGATAAACAGCCGGTCGAAGCCTGCATCACCCTCCCGGCCTATGGCTACCGCTGGCTGCTGGCCGAATAACGATCTCTATCGCATGTGAACGGGGTGGACCTGACAGCCCACCCCCGTCCCTTGATCAGTAAATCGAATAGATGAACGACTCCAGCCGGGGGAACAGCACGTCCACGAGGACCTGGGATTGGCCTCGTACACGCACATCCGGGTACATAGAGTTCAGTTCCGCACGGCTGCGATAACCGAGCAGCAGCGGGGCCAGCAGCAGCGGCGGCAGGTGCAGGTCTGCCTGATCGCAGCGGTTGAGCGCGTTCACGGCTGTCACCCGACCGCAGGCAATATCCAGTTCATAGGCCGTCCGGTACAGGCTGATGACGACGCGCTGCGTCAGGCCCGCCAGCGAGCTGGCCGCGATGCGCCGCTCGAACACCGGGGCCAGTCTGGACAGCAGCCGCGGAACGTCCACCAACTGCATCTGCCAGGCATAGGTGCCCGAATCGTGCGCGCCCCAACCCTGTGCCACGCGCAGCAAGTCGTTGGTCAGCGGCAGGTTGAAGCGGATATACGGTTTGTTTCGTTCGAGCGCCGCCGCCTTGAGCCAGTGCAGCAGCGCTTCCGCCGCCGGTCCACTCAGGCGGGACGTCTCGCTGACGATCAGGCCCGTGCCGAAGCCAAAGTGCGCCACGCGCCAGTAGCCGGCGACCTGCTCCTGAGCATCGAGGAGGAGCCAGAACTCGCCCTGGGTTTCGGTGCCTTCGCTATGCTCGAACAGGTACTGCCAGGCCCCCGCCGGGCGAACCGTGCGGATGTGCAGGCTCTGCCCGGCCTCCTCGTACAGGCGCATCAGCAGCGGCAGGTCATCGCATGTCGCCGGGCGAAAATGATAGGATGCGGCGGAGTCCGCCGGGGCATCCGGCAGTTGCCGCAGTTCCAGATGCCAGCCCGGTTCCAGCGGCATGGCATATTCATACCCGAACTGGCGATAAAAGTAGGGGATGCCCTGAATATGGCTCAGGTCAAATTCGCCCACGCACAGCAGTTCCTGATGGCGAACCGCCAATGCCCGGATCAGGCCGCGATTGCGATAGGCTTCGTCGGTCGCCACAATCGCCATTTCCCCGGATTTCAGCGTCACGTCTTCATAACGCCACTGCCAGGGAATGAGCGCCAGCGACGAAACAATCTGCGCGCGGGATTCATCTTCGACATATAACCAGTGTTCCGGGCGCGTGGCCGGATGATGGTGCATCAGAGAACGCGACATCTCGGCCACTTTCGGCCCGAAGATCTGGCCGTTGAAGGTGGCGACGCGTTCAGCATCGTCGGAGTCACGCAGGGAACGCAAAACCAGGCCGTCGCCCAGGGGACGGTTGATGGGGGTAGTCGGGGTCATCACGGGGTCAAGTCCTTTGTTGGTCGCAAGTTACCGCCTCACACGAAGCGGATTTTCGTCAGGTCATGGAAGGAGATGGGAAGAACAAAAACAGAATACTCACTCAGCGCCTAGCTGAATGCTGCCAGAGGAAGGGCGCCAGGTTGTTGGGTTCCTGGCTTAGAGGACTTGCGCCTTAGACTTGTTCAACATGCGAATCACTATACTGCCTGGACCCATCCGCGTCAATGGCGAAGCAATCCAGAGGGGAGGGTTTGCGGCCCTCCCCTGGAACCATCAGTATGGGCCTGAACTCAGTTGACGCGCGTGGCGGTGCCGGTCAGCACCCACTGCACGTAGGTGTTTTCTCCGGCGACTGCGGTAATCGTCACCTGACCGGTGCGCGAGTCTGCCGTCACTTCCTGATCGACGATGGTCTGGCCGCAGCTGTAGGTCTGACCACCCGTAAAGAACTGGACATTCTGCGTGCCGGTGCCGAAGCAGCTTA
>JAIOHO010000082.1 GCA_019912905.1 Anaerolineae bacterium | reverse complement strand
GCCCGATACCGAACCGGAGGCGGACCCGGCCCAGGTCGAACTGGCCCGCAAGTTCCAGACCACCGAACGCCAGGTCAAAGCGCTGCGCCAGCAGTATCAGAACGGGACAATCACACGCGATCAGCTTCAGGAACAACTCCGCCAGCACCTGATTCTGGATACGGATGATAACTGGTGGATGATGGGTGTCGATACAGACACCTGGTATCGCTACGACAACGCCAGCAAACAGTGGGTGGTCGCGGAACCGCCCGTATCGCGCACGCCGCAGCGGGGTGTGCCCACCGCAACCTCCGAATTTACGCCCAGCGATGTGCTTCAGGGCCAACTGCCCTATCTGCCAGAGGACGAAGAGGAAAGCCAGGCCACCGCCCAGGACACCTCAGCGACGCGGGGAACCGAACCGTATTACGCCGATGCGGACATGCCGCTGCCGCGCACCGGGGTGCCCATCACCGACCCCTATGCCACCATTCCCGGCAACGCGGCCATCAACCAGAACACCATCCGCATGTCGGATGCGCAAACACTCGACGGCGGCTTCGGGGCTGAACCCACCCTCAAGGGCACGCCGGTCGAAACCACGCCCTACGAACCCGCATTTGGCTACGAAACCGTGGCCGCCGCACCACCGGCCTACGATGATCTCGACGAAGAATCGCGGACCTACCAGCAGGCCGTCGAACGGCAGCAGCAGTCTAACCTGCGGCGCTTGCTGCTGGTGGCGACGCTGTTTATCGGCGGCGCGTTCATCGTCGGCACACTGCTGGTGCTCTATACCGTCATCTCCTACAACAACATCGCCAGCCAGTACACCGACCAGATTGCGGCCCTCGCCAATTACCAGCCGGACTTCGAGACGGTGCGCGTGCTGGATGCCGCCGGTAATCTGCTGGCCGAGTTGAACAGCGAACAGGGAGGTTCGCGCGAGTCGGTCAAGCTGGCGCAGATGTCGCCGGAATTGATCTTCGCCATCGTCGGCGCAGAAGACCCGCGCTATTACGAAACATCGGGCTTCGATGCCCTGACCATCGCCGACGCATTCCTCCAGAGTCTGCGCGGCGGCACCAACCGCAACGCCGATCCGAATTACACCATTACCCAGGAAATTGCCAACCGGCTGGTAGTCGCCAACAGCCCGAATGCCGACCGCGCCACCCGCCTGGATGTCATCGTGGCCGCCTCGGAAATCGCGCGCAAGTATGATAAGAACTTCATCCTGGAACTGTATCTGAACGAGCAGTTCTTCGGTAACCAGTCTTACGGGGTGCAGGCCGCTTCGGAGTTCTATTTCGACAAGCCTGCCACCCAGGATAACCTGACCGAAGGCGCAATGCTGGCGGCCCTGCTGCGCAATCCGATCGACAACGATCCGGTCCCGAAGGAAAATCGCGAACGGGCATTTGCGGCGGCGGATACGGTGCTGCGCGAACTGGCGGCTGTGGGCTGCCTCAACTTCCAGCATGCCCAGTTTGCCACCAGCGGCCCCTTCTGTGTGCAGCAGAGCCAGCTTCTCAAGGCCAGCGGCGACTTCTCGGCGAACGTCGTCTTGCAGCGCGGTGAGCTGCAAACCCTCCCCTTCAGGCCGCGCTCTGTATCCGGCAAGTACCCGCATTTTGTCGATTTTGTCCGCCGGGAGCTGACCCGTGAATATGGCGACGACATGTTCCGCCGGGGCTTCCGCGTGCGCACCACCCTGATTTCCGACCTTCAGGATGTCGCCGAAAAAACGCTGCGCGATCAACTGAGGGCGCAGGCATTCACCGGCCTGCAAACCGGCGCGGTCATGGTGGTCAACCCGGCCACCGGTGAAATCATGGCGATGGTCGGCAGCCCGGACTTCAATAATGCCGAGATCGACGGCCAGACCAATTATGCCTTTACCTGGCAGCTTCCCGGCGCGACCATTCTGCCGCTCGTGTATACCCGTGCGCTGGAAGGCATCGGCGATGTCAACAGCAACGGTCAGGTCGATTACAACGAATATCTCACACCGGCGACGGTCCTGTTCGACGTCCCGCGTGATTTTCAGGACCCGCGTCTGGCGACGACGAATGCCGATGGTCAGTTCCGCGGGGCGGTCTCGCTGCGACAGGCACTAGCCAATAGTATCAACGTGGCAGCCGTCAAGGTGTTCGATTTTGTCGGCAGCGAGCGCTACGTCGATATTGCCCGGCGCATGGGGCTGACCTTCCTCAACGAGCCGCCGGTCATCGACCCACGCACCGGAATCGGCCAGGTCACGGAGGTCCGCCTGTGGGACATGATGAAAGCCTACAGCGTGCTCGCCAACACCGGGCAGTATGTCCCCCTGCGCGCGATCAGTGAAATCCGCGACTCGGATGATCAGGTGGTGCCGCTGACGGACAGCCTCACGCCCAGGCAGGCTAATGGGGTCGTGTCGCCCTCGACGACCTTCCTGATCCAGAATATCCTCAGCGATGCGCAGTACTACGACGCGTTGTTTGCGCCGCTGTTCCTGGAAAATTATCCCAGCCGCACGGCGGTCAAGATCAACCAGATCAACGACAACCGCGATATGTGGGCCATCGGTTTCAGCCGCAATGCCGTCGTCGGTGTCTGGATGGGGCGGCCCGATAACAACACGACCGTCGCCAACAGCCGCGATGCCGCGCTCCCCATCTGGCGCACGATTATGGATCGCGCCCTGGCGGGCACCAATCCATTACCATTCAACACCGCGCCTGCCAACATCGTCCAGCCCGGCAGCGTCCAGAGCATCGTCATCTGCGCGCCGACCGGCACGCTGCCGAGCGACAGCTGCACCCAGCAGCGCAACGAATTCTTTGCCATCACCAATCCGCCGCCGCCGCCGGATTATATGCCGGTGGTCAGTGTTCAGGTGGACAGTTGGACCCGGCTGATTGCCAACGAGTTCTGCAACGATAACGTCGTTACCGATCAGTTTGTCCGCGTGCTGCCGTCCGATCCCGGCGCGATTGCCTGGCTGAATTCCCAGACCGGACGTCCCACCGCCAACCGGATGGGCCTGCCGCAGAACGTCCAGCCCGTGCCGACCGCAGCCTGCGATCTGAACACCGACCTGCCCACAGCCCGCATCGTATCTCCGACAGCGGGCAGCACCGTCACCGGCAATGTCTCTATTCTGGGCGTGGCAACCGCCAACAGCTTCGACAGTTATCAACTGGAATATGCGCCGGTCGGTGGCAGCACCTTCACCATCATCACCAGTCAGGTGCGCACGCAGCAGCCCAACCAGAACGGCACCCTCGGCGAATGGAACACCACCGTGATTCCCAACGGGCAGTACACCCTGCGGCTGACGATGTTCTCGCGCAGCGGCGGGTTCGTGCGCCGCGATGTCAATGTGACCGTGCTGAACCCCACGCCGACGCCGCTGCCGCCCACCCCGACTTTCACGCCACCACCGGTGTCCATATCGACCGCGACGACGGTCCCACTCTTCCCGACACCGTTCTCGGCAGATTCGCAGGCCGTGGGCGCGGCCACGCCGACCGCTACCCTGGTCATCGGCGGCTGATCGGACAAAGTTTATCTCTCCGCGTGAATCAAAAGGACGGCTCTTTCGCGGGCCGTCCTTTTTTATGCCGTGTTTCCGACCACTGCTACCGCATCAGGCGATGGTCACGTCTTCACACAGGTACACATCCTGAATGGCGTTGAGCAGCGCCGCGCCTTCTTCGAGAGGCCGCTGGAACGCCTTGCGCCCGCTGATCAGGCCGGTGCCGCCCGCACGCTTGTTGATGACCGCCGTTTTGACGGCCTCAGCAAAATCGTTCGCACCGCTGGCACCGCCGGAGTTGATCAGCCCGATCCGACCCATATAGCCGTTGGCGACCTGATAGCGTGTCAGGTCGATGGGATGATCGGAGGTAAGCTGGCTGTAGATGCGCTCGTCCAGTTTGCCGTAAGAGGAAGACCCGGTATTGAGCGCCTTAAAGCCGCCGTTGTTGGTCGGCAGTTTTTGTTTGACGATGTCCGCCTGGATCGTTACGCCCAGGTGATTGCCCTGGCCGGTCAGATC
>JAIOHO010000856.1 GCA_019912905.1 Anaerolineae bacterium | reverse complement strand
CCACTCGGCCATCGCTCCAAACTGAACTGCTCTCGCGCATTTTAACATAGGCCTATGGGCTGGTCAATGCTATTCCCCGGCGGGGCATGTATAATAAACCATGATAGGGAGTGTCAGGAAAGTGGCCCTGCATGGATTTCTCCGGTCTCATCGTACTCGGCGGCATTTTTTCCTACGTCGGCTTCACCGTTTACGTCGCCAATCAGGTCGATGCCGCTCATCGGATTCAGACCGCACCAGCGTATTTGCCCTCAGCTCATGCCCCGGCGGGCGGATTTGACCGCTCTACGCTGCTGCGCTGGCTGCTGTATGGGTTGGTGGGCATGATCTTCATGCTGGGTCTGGTGGTGCTGCAAACGGCGTTCTTTGGCGAGATGGCCCAGGACCTTCAGCAGGAATTACCGGGCAGTCCGCTGCCGCAGATCAGTCTGACGGCGGGAGGCATCACATTTGCACTTGCGCTGGCAGCCAGTTTTGCCAGCTTTCGCCTGATTGCGTCTGAAACGCTGCGCGAACGCCTGCAACGCTTTCTGGCCCGGTGGGGCGGTCATTTTAACGCCACCTCTCAGGTTCATCTGACCGCCGCAGTGCTGATGCTTGTGGTCGCCGTCTATGTCATCGTCAATTTTGTGCTTCAGGGGGGCATCGAAGGCGTGGCGCAGGATATTCAGACGAACGGCATCGAACCCGGTGATGTCGTTTTTCAAGGCGTGGTTGAAGTCGTGGTGACTCTGCTGGGGGTCGGATTGGCGATCCGCCGAGGTCTGCCCGAAACCCTGGAGCGCCTTGGGCTGCGCTGGCCGACCCGCGAGGATCTTGTCTGGGGCGTCGGCGTCGGCGTGGGTTTCTACTTTGCTTCCCAGTTGTTTTTTGCGGTGTGGCTCGCGCTGACATCCCCGGACACGCTGACCGAGCAGCTCGCCGCTTCATCGGAATTGAACATGGCCTTCGCGACCCTGCCGCTGGCCTTTATCCTGTCTACTTCGGCGGCGCTTGGCGAAGAGATCTGGATTCGAGGTGGACTTCAGCCCATATTTGGCCTCGTCGTGAGCAGCATCTTTTTCGCCACACTGCACACCCAGGTTGCTCTGACTGTTGGGACCCTCATTATGTTCGTCGTGTCCCTGGGGCTAGGCTGGCTGCGGCTGCGACACAGCACCTCTGCTTCGATCATCGCACATTTCTGTTTCAACTTCATCCAGCTTGCGCTGCTGGCCCTGGCCGTTGAGGGGACGTCGTGATGCGGTGGGTTCGTGCTGCTGTCCTGATCATCGGTTTCGCGGCTTCGATTCTCGTTGCGCCGGTGCGCGCGCAGGAGGTTCTGCCCGTCTCCGAAGGCTTTGTTTTCAAATGGTGGGGGGAGAATATCTTCCCGGAGGGTGCAGCGTTTCATCTTACCCTGTCGCGCCCGGTGGACGACCTCGCGGAAGTCATGCTGACGATCACAATTCGGGGTCAGGAACCGGTCGTCTATCCGGTGGACCTGAGCGAACCGGCTGCCAGTGGACCGAGCTTTACCGATCTGGATTTCCTCTGGCCTTTCCCTGAGGATGCCGCACTGAGTCTGTTCAGCGATCAGGATGTCACCTACGAGTGGCAGGCCAGCGATGTGCAGGGACAGACCGCGCGCGTGGTGGATAGGCTCATCATTCGCGATGACCGGGTCGCCTGGATTCGGGATCAAGACCCACAGAATTTTATCAATCTGACGGTTGCCCAGGATGGCCCCACGCCGTCGCTCATTCGCCAGAGTGTTCTGCTGCCGTATAACCTGATGGCGGCCAATACGGATCGGGTGCCTGAATTTCATATCATCCTCTATAAACCTGACCTTGATCCTTCCGGCTGCGATGTCCTCCGGGACCCGGAGACAGGAGAGTCCCGGCAAGCTGCCGTCGGTCCGGTCAGCCGCCTGGAGCTGCCCTGCAATACCCAGCGAGCGGCCCAGTGGTATGCCGCCAACGGCCTGGATGTGGTCCAGGCGGATGGCAGGACAGTAGTCGGCGCTCAGTCGGCATTGGTGCGATTCATGACGGCGCAGTTTTATCAGCCGCTGTGGAATGGTGCGGATGTGCCGGACTGGTTTTTGAGCGGCCTGACTGAGTTTTATCTGCCCACCAGTAAGGCACGCCTGCTGCTGCCGGTACGCGATGCGGCCCGTGTGGATGATCTTCTGCCTTTAGAGGTGATGGACTCCAGCCAACCGGGTCAACCCTTGTGGCAGGCGCAGAGTTACGCGATGGTGCTGTGGCTCGCCGACCAGATCGGCGTGCAGGGTCTGTTCGATCTGGCCGGTCAGCTTGGGACTGCGCCCTCATTTCAGGCGGCTTATGAGGCAGCGGTTGGACAATCCCTCGACGCCCTGCTGCCGCAGTTAGGCCGCTGGGCCTTCACGACCGCCGCATCCGCTGCGTTCAATATGACCCCCTATCAGGCGGCGACCGCGACGCCAGGGGCTTCGGACACACCGATCCCGCTGCCGCCCTCTGCGACCGATACTGCCGCCAGCGCGACGCCGACGCTGACACCGGCAGTCACCGGGGTGCTGTCACCAACGCCGACCGTGACCCGAACCCCGACGCGGA
>JAIOHO010000855.1 GCA_019912905.1 Anaerolineae bacterium | reverse complement strand
GGCTCGGAGTTGGGGCCAACTGAAGACGATTACAGTTTCGGCAGAGTCAGGCCAGCCTGTTTCTGATATTTGCCTTTTTTGTCGGCATAAGACGTTTCACACACTTCGTCGGCCTCGAAGAACAGCACCTGAGAGATGCCTTCGTTGGCGTAGATTTTAGCGGGCAGGGGGGTCGTGTTGCTGATTTCCAGCGTGACGTAGCCTTCCCATTCCGGCTCGAACGGTGTGACGTTGACGATCAGGCCGCAGCGCGCATAACTGGACTTTCCCAGGCAGACGGTCAGCACGCTGCGCGGGATACGAAAATACTCGATGGAGCGCGCCAGGACAAAGGAGTTCGGTGGGATGATGCACACGTCACCCTTATAATCGACGAACGAAGTCGGCGAGAAATTCTTCGGATCGACCACTGCTGAGTGCACATTGGTAAAGATCTTAAACTCATCGGCCACACGCATGTCATAGCCATAAGAGGAGACGCCGTAGCTGATGACGCCGTCGCTCACCTGCTTTTCGACATACGGCTCAATCATGCCCTGTTCGAGCGCCATCCTGCGAATCCAATGATCTGGTTTTAAGCCCATAATCGTCCCCAGTCTTTAATTGTTCGTCGCCAGTTTGTGCATGCCAGCCGAGTGCAGCGACCCGGCAGGCGGAATGCGTTGGTCACATATATTCCGGCGTGGACATGCCCATCAACCTCAGGACCCGCTTGAATACCACCTGCGCCGCCCGGTAAAAGCGCAGGCGCGCCCGCGCGACGTCGGCGGGCACATCTTCGTTTAAGACGCGCACACTGTCGTAAATCGGGTGGAAGACGCCCGCCAGTTCATGTGCATAAAACGCGATTTTGTGAGGCTCCAGGTTGAGCGCCGAAAATTCGATGATGTCGCCGAGTTCCAGCGCTTTACGCAGGAAGCGCAGCTCATCCGTACCGAGCAGGCTGAGATCCACAGCGTCGTCACTGACGCCCGCTTCAGCCGTCTGTCGGAAAATGCCCGCACAGCGTACAAGGGCATTCTGAATATAGTAGACCGGGTTCTCGTTGTTCTGGGCCACTGCCAGGTCAAGGTCGAAATCCAGCCGTGAATCGGGACTGCGGGCCAACAGCAGATACCGGACGGCATCCGGGCTGGTTTCGTCGATCAGATCGTCGAGCGTTTCGTAGTCGCCGCGCCGGGTGCTCATCTTGACTTCCTTGCCCTGGCGAATCAGACGGACAAACTGCATGATGATGACGTGGATCTTCGACTCATCCAGCCCGAGCGCCTGCATACCCGCCTTGACCACCTGATGCTGCACGAAATGATCGGCCCCCAGGATGTTGACCGCCAGATCAAAACCGCGTTCCAGCTTGTCCTTATGGTAGGCGATGTCCGGCAGGGTATAGGTCGGTGTGCCGTCGCTTTTGACCAGGACGTGATCCTTTTCGATGCCAAAGGGGGTGCAGCGGAACCAGGTGGCCGGTTCTTTGCCAGCGGCTTTTAACTTTTCTTCTTCGCTGGCACCCTCCCATTCGACCGACTTATAGACATAACCGCGCTGGTCCAATTCTTCCATCACGTCCCAGATGGCCCCGTTATCGAACAGGCTGTTTTCGTTAAAGAAGACATCGTGTTCGATCTCGATGCGCTTGAGCGTGGCGCGGATGTTGCCGAACATCTTTTGCTCGGCATATTCCTTGAACGGCTGCCAATCGTGCTCGGCCCAGGTCGCCCCGTGCTCGGCGACCAACTGCCGGGCGAAGTCGATCAGGTAATCCCCCTGGTAGAAGTTGCCGCCTTCGGGAATCTCGACCGGCTGGCCGAGCGCCTGAAGGTAGCGGATGCGCAGGCTGCTGCCCAGGTTCTGCATCTGCATCCCGGCGTTGTTGAAATAATACTCGCGTTCGACGGCGTAACCGGCGGCTTCCAGAATACGGGCGATGCTGTCGCCGACGATAGCCCCCCGGCTGCGCCCGATGTGCAGCGGGCCGGTCGGGTTGGCGCTGACGAACTCGACCTGCGCGCGTTTGCCTTTGCCATGGTCCAACTGAAAGAGCTGGCTGCCTGCCGTGATGATCGCTTCGACCTGCTGGGCCAGCCAGTCGTCGTCCAGGCGGAAATTGATGAATCCGGGTGGCGCGATTTCGACCGCAGCCACAAAATCTGCGTGGGGCAGGTGATAAACGATGAGTCTGGCGACGTCCAGTGGTTTCATCCCCGCCGGTTTCGCCAGTTGCAGGGCAATCGACGCCGCATAATCGCCCTGTTCCGGGCGTTTGGGTGGTTTAATTTCAAAAGCGGGAATTTCAAAAGCGGGCAGGTCATTGGCAGCCTGCGCCGCTTGAATGGCATCCCGAACGAGCTGCGCATGGGCGGTAGCAAGGACGATCAACGGGCGATCCTTCGATACATACTAGGGTCATGACTGGGCAGCATTCTAACAAATCCCACCGAATCTTGGTACAGCCAACCCGTCGTGTTTGATTTCGCAAACCTGCGCGGTCTACAGCTCACCTGTCACGAGCGCCAGGGCGAAGCCATCGTAACCTTTGCTGCCCACCGTTTGAATAGCCGTTACACTGACCCGCGCATCGGCGGCCAGCAGGTCGTTGAAGCGCCGGATACCCTGGACGCTGGGATCAGTACTGGCCGAGTCGATGACAGTCCCATCGCGCACGACATTATCGCCAATGATCAGGCTGCCGCGCCGCGCCAGCGTAAGCGCCCAGGCCAGATAGTGTGGATTGCTGGGTTTATCGGCGTCGATGAAGATCAAATCGAATGGACCAAGGCCTTCGGCGGCCAACTGCGGCAGGGTTTCGACTGCCGGCCCAAGGCGCAAATCCACCAGCTCAGAAAATCCGGCACGGGCAATATTGGCGCGGGCGACCTCGGCATGTCTGGGGTTGGCTTCGAGCGTCACCAGGCGGCCACCGGCGGGCAGCGCACGCGCCAGCCAGATGGTGCTGTAACCGCCTAACGTCCCGATTTCCAGAATGGTGCGGGCTTGATGGATTTGGGCCAGCAGTTGCAGCAGCTTTCCCTGGTTAGGGGATACATTGTGCGGCGGCAGGCCCGCTTCCTGGCTGGACCGGAGCGCCGCCTCCAGTATGGGGTCGGATGGCACGAACAGATCGGTCAAATAGCGGTCTACAGCCGTCCACTGCTCCTGAGACATTCAAGGGTCCTCATCGTGATGGATATGTGTAGGGGCATGATAGCGCGAAATTTACCGGTCCAAAAGGATTCAGACGGTCAGCAGCGGGCTTGCAGGGGGAACCACTCGATCACGCCGTCGGTGCCAATACGGGCTTCTCCCGGACATAGCTCGCATACCCAGCGGTCGTCATGCTCGATCATCCCACTGGCCGGGCAGCAGGGACAGCGCAGAATCTCTCCGAGGGGTCGCGCGCCGGTCACTTCCGAATCACCATCTTTGATTGCCCATACGCGGTCATAATCTTCCTGCCAGGGTTCGAGGTCGGCATCGGCCAGACCGCAGTCTACCAGCAGTTGGGCCAGTTCATCGCGCGTCCAGGTTTTACCGGGCATCAGCTTCGTGTTGATACGGTTGCTGACGAACAGCAGGCCGCCGGGCCGCAGCACCCGCACCATCTCGTGCAGCGCTGCCTGGGGATCGGGCATGAATTCCAGCGCCTCCAGGCTGCATACGACGTCGAAGGTATGGTCGGCAAAAGGCAGATGCTCGGCAGGGCACCACAACAAGGTCGTCTGCGCCTCGAACCCGCGCAGCTTGGCGGCGGCACGGCGCAGCATCTGGCGGCTGAGATCAACGCCGATCACGCGGCCCTGGAAATGTTTGTGCTTGAGCAGGGCCAGCGGCAGGCGGGCTGTGCCGGTGGCGACATCCAGCACCAGCGGCGCGCGGTGCGGGGCGATGTGTTCCAGAATCGGCTGGGCGAGGAGGGCATGCTCGTAGATCGGGTTGAAGTCCTTGACGCCATCGTAGCGGCTGGCAAACAGATCATACAGCCAGACGACCATACGGCGGCCCAGATAGACGCCTTCGCTGGCAATGAACAGCCACCAGCCGAGCAGGGCCAGCCCGAACGTGAGTACAGCCAGAAGGACGATGGGGAGAATTGTGTTCAGCGTAACCACCCCTTTTCGCGCAGGGAGGGGACACAGCGTTCGAGGCCGGTCGCCAGGTCAATCTGAGGCTGCCAACCGAGCCGGTCGCGTGCCTTGCTCATAGTCATGGTGCGCTGGCTGTAGAGTGAGCGCAGGGCATCGGGAGCGGCCTTCAGACGGGAACCAGAGGGGCTGAGCCAGCCGACAAGCTGCGCCAGTCCTTTGACCGGCAGCAGTGGGATTCCCAGCCAGCTTTGATGTCCGGCCAGCCGTGCGTAACCCAGCAGGAATTCGCGCCAGGTAACCGAATCCGCATTTACCGCGTTGAACGTCTGCTGGTGCGCGGCGGGATGAACGGCCAGCCGCGCCATCAGATCGGCTACGTCGTCCACATATATGGGAAAGGTCGAACCGCTGCCATCGCCCACCCACCACACCGGCCTGCGGCGGGCCAGCCGGAACAGACCATCGGTCCAATTGGGCGAATGCGGCCCGTAAATCATGCCGGGCCGGATGATGGCATACGACAGGTCATGCTCCGCCGCGACGGTGCGGACTACGTCTTCCGCTTCGGCTTTGGTCATGCTGTACGGGTCGGCCTGAGTCGGTATCAAGGGCGTTTCTTCGGTGAGGATTCCGCCCTGGGCGTAGCCGTAAACCGCGATGGAACTGACGAATACCACGCGCTCGACATTCGCGGCTGCGGCAGCCAGGAGGACATGGCGGGTGCCCGCGACGTTGACGCGGCGCTGCTGCGTCCAATCCCCAAAGGCGGCAGCGGCATGAAAGACGAACCGGCATCCCTGGGTCACCGCGCGCATCCGGTCGGCGTCGGTAATGTCGCCCTCCACGATCTCGATTCCCGGCAGACCGCGAATCAGACCCGCTTTCTGCGGCGAACGGGCGAGTGCCCGGACCTGTGCGCCCTCCGCAGCCAGACGCTGCGCCAGCACGCCCCCCAGGAAGCCGGTCGCGCCCGTGACGAGCACGGTGCTGCTGGATAAGGACATCAAACCATCCTTTGCGGCGGTGTCATCATGCTACGAATCGGCCCATTCATGTCGCAGCAGTGCGTACATGCAGGTATCCCACCAGCGGCTGTGAAAGTACTGATTTTCGCGCAGCACCCCTTCGCGGCGCATGTTCAGCTTTCCCAGCACACGGATGGAGGCCAGGTTTTCGCAGACGGCTTCGGCATAGATGCGGTGCAGCCGGAGCACCTCGAACCCGAATTGAATCACGCAGTCGGCTGCTTCGGTGGCATAACCTTCATTCCAGAAATCCACCCCCAGCATGTAGCCAATTTCCGCCTGTTCCCGGTCCTGATTTCGCTGGGCTATGTAGACCGAACCCATCACCCGTGAATCGGCCAGTCGCTCGACGACGAAATAGAAGCTCCGGCGCGGCTCGTCGCTCTGTTCGGCGATAATGTCCTGCACGATCCGGTGAAACTGGAACTCGCTGACCGGCGGACCCTGCTCGAAACGCTGCAAAGCTGGGTGGGTGCTGTACTGATGAAGCACATGGACATCTTCACGCACAAATTCGCGCAGCAGCAGGCGTTCGGTTTGCAGGTTCATCATGCCATTTTAGCTAATCTGTGCCGTTGGCTGCCAGTAGATCCACATCCTGGCGGAACTGCATCGTGTAGAGCTTGGCGTAGATGCCGTCCTGATCCATGAGTTCGGCATGGGTGCCCAGTTCGATCAGGCGGCCCTGATCCAGCACGGCGATGCGGTGGGCAATTTTAACCGTGCTCAGCCGGTGCGCGATGATGACCGTCGTGCGGTTCTGCATCAGCCTCGCCAGCGCTTCCTGCACCTGCTGCTCGCTCTCGCTGTCCAGGCTGGAGGTGGCTTCGTCCAGCAGCAGGATGCGCGGGTCTTTGAGAATGGCGCGGGCGATGGCGACCCGCTGGCGCTGTCCACCACTCAGGCGCACGCCGCGCTCACCGACCAGCGTCTCATACTGGTCGGGAAGCTGCAAGATGAAGTCGTGGGCATTAGCCGCCTTCGCTGCCTCGATGATTTCCGCATCGGTCGCGCCGAGCCGCCCATAGCGGATGTTCTCGCGGATGGTGCCGCCGAACAGCAGCGTTTCCTGAGGCACGATGCCGATTTGCTGGCGCAGACTGATCTGGGTGACCCCACGCACGTCCTGGCCGTCGATACAGACGCTGCCGCGGGTGGCGTCGTAGAAGCGGGGAATCAGGTTAAAGATTGTGCTTTTGCCCGCGCCGCTCGGCCCTACCAGGGCGACAATCTCACCCGGAGCAATCTCCAGGTTGAGGTCGTGCAGCACTTCCTGGCGCTCCTCATAGCTGAAACGCACCCGATCAAACGTGATGCGCCCTTCGGCGCGGTCCAGCGTGATGGCGTTCGGTGCCTCCTGCACGTCGGGCACTTCGTCCAGCAGTTGGAAGACGCGTTTGGTCGCTCCCAATGCTTCCTGAAAGGTCGTGTAGAGGCTCACCAGAGAAGCAAAACTCTGGGCGACCGTCAGACCATAAATCAGAAACCCGATCAGTTCGCCGCCGGTCAGCCGCCCTTCCAGCACTTCGCGCCCGCCAAACCACAGGACCAGGGCGATGCCGCCGAAACCCAGGAAAGCTACCAGCGGGCCAAAAAACGAGCGCACCCGCAGCAGCCGTACCGCCGCCTGGAACGAGCGGTCGATGGCTTCGCGGTAGCGCCCGATTTCGTAGGCTTCGCGCACGAAACTCTTGACTTCGCGGATATTTTGCAGCACCTCGTCGGCGACGATGGTCGCCCCGGCCAGTTCGTCCTGAATACGTGTGCTGGTGCGCCGCATGGCGACGCCGAAGGCCGCGCCAAATATGGCGATGATCGGGATCATGCCGAGAATAAACAGGCTCAGACGCCAGTTGATCGCCAGCATAATGACCACCGAGCCAATCATGATGATGCTTTGCTGAAGCAGCGTGCCGACGTTGCTGGTGAGGACACTGCGCATGACGGTGACGTCATTGGACAGACGGGACACCAGTTCGCCCACGCGCCGCTGCACAAAAAAACCGAGAGGCAGGGATTGGAGATGATTGAATAGCTGAGTACGCAGATCGACGACGATTTTTTCGCCGATATAGTTCAGATTGTAGCGTTCGACGAAACTGGCGATCGAACTGAGCAGGAAAACCGCCATCAATGCCAGGGTGATACGGTTGAGCAGATCGACATTGTTGGCGACCAGGACCGAATCAACGACGACACTGATGACTGCCGGAAAGACCAGGCTGGTCGCGGAACTGAGGATCAGCCCAATCAGGGATAATCCCAGACGCGCCTTGTACGGCCCCAGGTAGCCAATCAGCCGCCGCCACTGGACCGGGCCTTCCGGGATTTCAGCGTCCTTGTCGATTGCGTCCCTGCGCCTGCTGCGTCGTCCACCAAACATGATGAAGCCTTTTCCTGTGTCTGAGATAGATCGCACAATTATGGGGGATTTGTGTTAGATTGGCGTGAGATTGGGGCGGAAATCAGCTGGACTGCACGGCGCTGATGACCACGCCCTGGGTGTCGATGGTGACCACGTGGGCGCGGGCCTGGATTCCCGCGTAGCCGAAGGCGGCGATCATGGCGTCCGCGACCTGCTGGTGATGGTGCGGGGCGAAGGCGATCAGCGAAGGACCGCTGCCGCTGAGGGTCACGCCCAGTGCCCCGGCCAGACGCGCGGTTTCACGGACATGCTGGTAGCCGGGAATGCGTGTGTTCAGACGCGGCTGAAGGATGCGGTCGTCGAGCATCGCGCTGATCAACGGAAGGTCTCCTGTTCGGAATCCTTCCAGCAGCAGCGGCACCCGGCTCAGGTTGTGGGCGGCATCGCTCCAGGGGATGGTCTCCGGCGGGGTATTTGACTCCGGGTAATCGTCGATGTCCGGCGTGACGACCACCAGCGGAAAAGCCCGAATCGGCAGGGCACGATAAATCAACTGGTCCGCCTGCTGCACGGCGCTGGAAAGGCCGCCCAACAGGGCGCTGATGGCGTGGTCGGGCTTCGGGGCGATCTGCGCGCTCAGTTTGAGGATTTCCTGGCGAGAGAGGCTGAGGCCGAGCAGGTTACTGCCGCCGATGATCCCGGCGACCCAGAAGGCTGCTTCTGCGCCCAGGCCGCTCGCCACCGGAATCTGGCTGGTCACGCGGATATGGACGCCCAGTGGTGCGCGTTCGGCCTGCTGAAAGACACGCATGAGGCCCAGCACTACCGGGTGGCGGAGTCCGATGCTGTAATGACCTGCGCCTTCTCCCGCCGTATCGACGATCAGTTGATGGTCGGACCGTTCGCTGATCTCGATAGTCGCATACAGACTCAGCGCCAGGCCCAGGGCGCGGATGCCCGGCCCAATGCAGGTCATCGTGGCGGGTAGGCGCACCGTGACTTTGCGCATGGATCAGGTTTCGCTTACGGTCGGGAGGACGAAGGTAAAGGTGCTGCCTGCGTCCAGGTTGCTCGACGCCCAGATGTCACCGCCGTGCCGCTTGATGATCGTCCGGCTGATGGTCAGGCCCAATCCGCCGCCGGGAATCGCCTGAACGCGCGCGTCCCGCGAGCGGTACAGCCGGTCAAAAATCAAATCGAGTTCATCGTCGGCGATGCCGATGCCCTGGTCGGCCACGCTGCAATAGGCCTCGTGCGTGTCGCTCCAGGCATGAATGGCGACCGTTTCTTCTGGTTCGGAATAGCTGATGGCATTGTGCAGCAGGTGCGCGATGGCGATCTGAATGCGGGTTGGGTCGCCCATGATGGGCGGCATGGGGGCCTGGACCGAGATGGCAATCGTCACGCGCTGGCTGGCCGCCAGCGAACTGAGTTCCATCACCGCCTGTTTGATCAGATCGCTAAGCTGGATGGGCACATGGGCCAGGGGCAGCCCGGCCTCGATCCACGCCAGATCGACCAGCGGTTCGGCCAGCTCGTGGATTTTGAGGGCGGTCTGCTGGATGCGCCCGTTAAAACGCTGCTGATTCTCATTCAGGTCACCGAACTTGGCGACCAGTTCTGCGTAGCCGCTGATGGCCGAAATCGGGTTGCGCAGGTCATGCGCGACTGCCGTTACCAGGGCTTTGCGGCGCGATTCGAGATCGCGTTGTTCGGTGACATCTTGCAGCAGCACCAGCCGCTTGCCATCTTTGAAGCGAGTCGCCACGCCGACCGCCAACCGCCGTTTGGGAAGATGCACATCCATGACCTGATCGCCGCAGCGGTTGAACAGATTGACGAGTTCGTGATTGTGGCGCAGGCATTGATCAATTTTCTTGCCGATTAACTCTTCGACGGTCAGCCGCAGCATGGCGACCGCCGCGGGGTTGGCCGCAATCAGGCTATTGTTCGAGTCCGCAATCAGGATTCCGTCCGCCGTACTGCGAAATATGAACTCGTAGATCTTCTGGTTGAACATCGCTCAGGACTCGGTGGTGTGGGTGGGCGTGATGGACCGAGGGCGCACGGCTTTGATCGTGGGCGTCGGCTTGGGTTTGGGGTCGATTACGGCCTGCCATTCGGCGTCGGCAGGAAGCTGGACTTCATAGCCGGAAGGGAAGGTCACGGTGGTCCCGTCAGCGCTGCGCTGCACCTCGACGCCGTGCTGCCGCACCGAGACCGGCCCCGACCAGGCGTAGGTTCCTCCGGTCCAGACTTTGCCAGTGGAGATGATGCGCACGCCCAGCACCCGCAGCAGCAAATTCACCGGCACGCTGCCGCCGAGATGTCCCGGTGTGCCCAGCCCCACGGCTTGATCGCTGTGATAGAATTCGGAGAAGTGTTTGTGCTGCCGCAGCACCTCGACCTGCACCCTGAGCAGGCGCTGGAGCAGGTCCGCCGCCAGGTCCAACCGACCCGCCTCGATCAGCCCTTCGCCAATCAGATTCAACCAGAACGGCCAGATCCCGCCGCATCCTGCCGCATTCGACGGGTCAAAGGCCGGGTCGCTGGCCGCGCACATCGTCACTCCGTTGGGCCGCACAAACTGCGCGCGCAGCAGGTCGATGATCGCCTCTTGATGAGCGTCCGGCAGCAGCACCGCCCACAGCGGCAGCAGCGCGTTCAGGTCGAGGCGTGTGGTATCCGGGGTATGGATGTCCACCGAATAGACCCGGCTGAGTCCGTCAAAGCGCACCACATCCACCTGTGAAAAGACGGCCTCGGTGGTATGGACGCCGCGATTCTGCTGCCAGATGAAGGCGTTTTGATCGGCGCTCACCTGAATCTCCTGCCCGTTCAGGTCGAGTCCTTTGATTTCCAGTTTGAAGCGCGGGGTGTGATTGACACCGCCCTGGATGCGAAGGTTCAGCCTTCCGGGGGGATCGAGCCTGATCGCCAGAATATGCGCCTGGTCGCCGCGTCCCTCCTTGAGGACCGTCTGACGCGGCGCAGTCGTGTGGGTATCGCGGTCGCGGTACACGTAGCGCTCGCCGTTCCACAGGCTGTCGAGTGCTGCCTGGATAGTGCGGATCGAGGTGCCAAGCTGCTGCTCGTGCGCAGCCTCTTGCAGGGTGCTGGCGATGGCCTGTAGGCTGATTGCCTCCGACAGCAGGTAGGCCAGCAAATCGGGCGACTCGACCGTATGCATGTCGGTGTTATCCGCCCAGGGCTGGACTCCGCCAAACGTCGGCCAGTAACCATAGCCGGTTTGCAGTTCGTGCTGCCATTCGGGAAGGCCGTCGCGATCCGCGTCGGCTTGCAGCCAGCGCTGGAAAAATTTGAGCAGGCCAGGGAACACCT
>JAIOHO010000854.1 GCA_019912905.1 Anaerolineae bacterium | reverse complement strand
CAGCTTGAAGAAAGTCTTTCATCGTACCTGTGCCCATTTTGAAACCCGTTTAGCCTATGTCGCTGCGATGTTCAATGTGCTGCTCGGACTCAATCGCACCTTACATCCCGAGGCTGATCCTCACGATCGCCTGTATCATCTCGCTCAGTATGCCCTATGAACTAGCACCAACGGTTACTAAGAAACGATATCGCCATTTCGTAGAAGATTGCTCGAGTTGACACGCGACAAGCGGACAAGAGATTAACGGTCTAAAGGGGATAGACAAAGCAAGTTTGTAGCCGTGTAGAATTGGGCGTGGTCTCCATTGTTTTGCTGCTTATGGACTCCGAATTACTTTGACGACGTACAGTGAGCCATGATCTCAAAATAGATTCCACTGTGAGCGTAGTGGATTGTTTCTTTCTCTGGACCATCTCGGTTGAGCAGAGCGGCGATTCCGCCGTCGTACTGCCATAGGAGCGTCTCGTGCCCGCCATGGGCCGTCACGTCAGGTGTACAGACGGTTGAGTCATCAAGCGTACCCGCAGAACTGCGGGCGACAGCGCCTCCTGATAGGTGAGCCTTGCATTTGGGAGCCAAAGTGCAAAAAAACGAAAACCAAGCTGACCCGGCACGACCCAGGACATGCTCGCCATGCCAACCACATCTAGAATTCGGCCACGACATTCTGACCCTCCAGCCATGCGATCATGTTTAGCACGAGGAAATTCCAGTTCTGAAAGCCTCGATTCAGAATCGGTTCGCCATTCTCCGGTTGATAGTATTCGTGGAGCGAGCCGAAGCGTTCCAGATCACGGCCAAACAGCCTGATGGTCTTCTCGGCCAGCGCGCGCGCATCCGTATCATATCCGTATTTCACCAGCCCTCGGAAGGTAATGTAGTTGACTATGCCCCATATCGGCCCCAGCCAGGACGACGGATTCCCCGACGCTCGGATGGAGTACATCTTTTCCAGCCTGGATAGCGAACGCACGCCATAGGGTGCATTAAAGGTCTTTTCATTGCGATAGTGTTCCAGGACAATCCGGTCCGCCTGTTCCGGGGTGGCGATGCCTGCCCACAGTGCCATAAAGCCTGTCCAGACGCCGATGCGCTGGATCAGTGTGTTCCAGTGACGGGGATAGCCAGAGTGGAGCCAGGCCGTGTGATCGATCGGCAGCAAATTCAGGTCCACGCTGTAGAAGAATCCGTCACGTTCATCCCAGCAGTGTTCCTGAATCGCTGCTCTGAGGGATTCGGCATCACGCCGAAGATGAACGCCCACTTCGTCGAGTTGAAGGGCGCCGCATAAGAAATCAGCAGCCTCCAGTTCGCGCAGCATCAGACAATTCAGGAAGAGGGAGCCAGAGCTTTTCGCTGGACGGTAGAAGGTACTTGGATCGTTATCTACGCCGATCATTCTGTCAGTCTGCCAATAGTACAAGCCAGACTCGTGACGATGGTGGCTGGAATAGTTGTTTAGAAAGGTTAACAAGAAGTACATTTTTTCACGCAGCCACTCAGCATCACCCGATTGCTGCACAA
>JAIOHO010000853.1 GCA_019912905.1 Anaerolineae bacterium | reverse complement strand
TTCTTGATTTTATTGGTCATGAGGGTCCCCACCTGCTGACGGATACGCGGCAGGCCAACCTGAACCCCGACGGTTGCCGGTCCAGCCTGCAATCTGCTATCTATTACGGATGGCAGGCCGAAACGTTGCGCCCGATGATGCCGAATTCAGGCCGCGCGGGTGGGTATGATGGGGGTGGTGCAAAACGCAGGGCCTTCGGGCGGATAAATCCAGGTCTGCGTCAGGCCGCTGGAATTCGCCATCGCCCGGTATTCGTTATAAGTCGCCAGCAAGCCCGCGCAGTCACCCAGGATTTCGGCAGCCTGTCCCTGAAGATACCAGCACTCGAAACGACGTTCTGTGACGGGAACGCCCTGTTCCACCTGAAGCGTCGAGCAGCGGTTGAGATTCTGCTGGGCCAGCTCAAAATCCCCCTGCAAGAAATACTCACGCCCCAGTTGATACCAGCCATCGGACCAGGCCGGAGCCAGTTCGGTCACCTGCTGGCAGTAACTGACAGCGGCATCGTGCTCGCGCAGCATGCTGGAAAGTTCGCACAGCCGGAAGCGGGCTTTCACATTCCCCGGATCAATCGCCAGCACGCGGAAGTAGGCGACCGTCGCGCCGTCGGCATCTCCAATCTGGCGGGCGTAAAGCGCGCGTTCGAAGTACAGGGGGATCAAATGGTCATTCAGACGAATGGCGCGTTCGACACTCTGGATGGCGTTGCGATAATCTCCCACACCGCTGTAACTGATCGCCAGCGCGCGGTGCGTGTCCATCCGCCAGCCGGAGCTGGCAACGGCCAGCAAACTCTCGCGCAGCGCGGTGTCGTGGCTGCCGACCCCGCTGTAACCCATCGCCAGCGCCATCCGTGCCAGCGCATGGCCGGGGCTGCGTTCGAGCACCTTGCGGGCGACGTCGGCGGCAACTCCAGGCTGCCCGTCCGCCTGAAGCGCAAAGGCATAAACTGCCTGAATATCGTCGTTGAGAGGATGTTCGGCGGCGGCAGTCGTGGCGATTTCCAGGGCGGTCAGCCGGTCCATGTCCCGATCATAGTCGCTGTAACTGCGATAGATAAGCGCCCGGACCAGCAGCACCAGCGCCGATGGATTCTCTGGCTCGACCGCCAGCATCTGCCGCGCGACCTCCACCGCCCGGTCCAGGTCGCCCTGATTAAAGGCGGCCTCGGCAGTCTTCATGTCTGCCAGAGTCTCATTGGTGGGTGCGCCGGCATTGAACCACTGGCCGATCCAGTTCCAGGACAGAGTCAACAGGCCGCCCAGCAGCACTCCCAACAGCAGCATAGGCGAAAAGCAACCCGTGTGGCGTCGCTTGCGAAAGGTTAATCGGGATGAACTTCGGTTAATCCGCATGATTCAACATAGTGTGCGAAGGTTAACTTATTATAACCATGCCGCACCCATCTGGCACATATTCGTTCAGAGTGGGTGGAAAAGCACAGGTCTTTTTGGCAATTATCACTATTTGGCGAACGGGATACCCGTTGTTAAAATCCATCATCACGATTTAACAATATCGAAACTCTTAAATGACCGCTCTTGATCCCGCCATCAAATCCCGGTTTGCGCGTTATGAGTTGGGCAGCGCCTATGACGAGATGTTCGAGGATTACCTCAGGCCGCGTGCCCAGTACGATGCGCTTTACCGGCGTTTGACCGAACTTACCCCGGATGAACTCCAGCAGCGCCAGCGTGCCGCCGATCTTTCATTCCTGAATCAGGGCATCACGTTCACCGTGTACGGGGACGACAAGGGCACCGAACGCATCTTCCCTTATGACCTGCTGCCGCGCATCATTAAGGGTCAGGAATGGGCCATCATCGAGCGCGGCCTTTCGCAGCGCATCACCGCCCTGAACCTGTTTCTCAAAGATATTTATCAAGACGGCCATATTCTGAATGATAAGGTGGTGCCGCGCGCGCTGGTATATTCGTGCCGCCATTACCGCCGTGAGATGCGGGGCGTGCGTGTGCCGCGCGATATTTACGTGTCGGTAGTTGGCACAGACCTCATCCGCCTGCCAGACGGTCAGTTTGTGGTGCTGGAAGATAACCTGCGTGTGCCCAGCGGTGTCAGCTATATGCTGGCGAACCGCCAGGTCATGAAGCGCGTTTTCCCGCGCATGTTTGCCGATTACGGGGTGCGCGCCGTTGAAAATTACGGCCAGGCGCTGCTGTCCACCCTGGAGGCGCTGGCCCCGCCCCACGCCGCCGACCCGACCATCGTCCTGCTGACGCCGGGGGTTTACAATTCGGCCTACTTCGAGCACGCGTTCCTGGCCCGCCAGATGGGAATCAAACTGGTGGAGGGGCGCGACCTGCTGGTGCATGACAATGTGGTGTATATGCGCACGACCGCCGGCTTGCAGCGGGTGGATGTCATCTACCGTCGCCTCGACGACGATTATCTCGACCCGATGGCCTTCCGCTCCGATTCGGTGCTGGGCGTCAAAGGCCTGTTCAATGCCTATCGCGCCGGGAGTGTGGCCCTGGCAAACGCCATCGGTACGGGCATTGCCGATGACAAGGCCATCTACGCCTACATCCCCACCATCATCCGCTACTACCTGCACGAAGACGCGATTTTAGACAACGTCGAAACCTACCTGCTGGAAGACGAGAAACAACGTAATCATGTGCTGGCGAACCTGCACAAACTGGTCGTCAAAGCCGTAGGAGAATCTGGCGGTTACAGCATGCTGATCGGCCCACACAGCACCGCCGAAGAGCGTGACCGCTTCCGCGAACGCATCCAGGCGGCCCCGCGCAATTTCATCGCCCAGCCAACCCTGTCGCTGTCGCGCGCGCCCTGCTTTATCGACGGTACGGTCGAGGCGCGGCACATCGATCTGCGGCCCTACATCCTGTACAGCGCGGACCGGGTGCGCATCGTCCCTGGCGGCCTGACGCGCGTCGCCCTGCGGCGAGGTTCGCTGGTGGTCAATTCCTCTCAAGGCGGGGGGAGTAAGGATACCTG
>JAIOHO010000852.1 GCA_019912905.1 Anaerolineae bacterium | reverse complement strand
GAATACGAGCTGATTATCACCAATACAGGCGCTATCGCTGAACGCGAGATCAACGCCATTCGCTTGCTGCTCAGCCGGCGTGTCGAAGGGATTATCCTCGCCTCCACGCAGACTAGAGAAGCGCTTGATCTCATCCGCCAGGTGGTCGAAAAAGAAAAGATTCCCCTGGTCTCAGTCGATAACCGGCTGCCCGACCTGAACGTCGATGTCGTCAGCGTCAACAGTTTCGAAGGCGCATATACCCTGACACGCCACCTGCTGTCCGTAGGCTACCAACGCATTGCGATCATCACCGGCCCCCAGACAGAAAGCCATGCGCGGGATCGTCTGAGCGGCTACAAGACTGCCCTGGAAGAAGCCAGAATCGCCCCGGACGAGACCTTGATCGGTGCTGGCAACTGGGAATCGGAAAGTGGCTATGCGCTCACCGCCCACTGGCTCAGCAGCGGCGACCCGCCTGAGGCTATATTCGCCTGTAACAACTTTATGGGCATGGGCGCGCTTTCCGCCATGCGCGATGCCTCTGTCGCTGTGCCGGAAGATATTGCGCTGGTCAGCTTTGACGACGTCGAATTCGGCTATCTGCTGCATCCGGCCCTGACAACCCTGAAATACTCCTGGCAAGCGGTAGGCGAGAAGGCCATCGAACTGCTGCTACGTCGCCTAGACGGGCAGGAGAAAGACGCGCCACCGCAGCACATCGATATTCCCTTTGAACTGATGATCCGGGACTCCTGCGGCGCACAGCGGCGCGGCTCAGGCTAGCCCGTGGCTGTCTTTGCTCTTTTTTATCTGAATCTGGCAACGTTGTCAGATAACGTTGTCAGAACCATGTACAAGGACCATGATGACCGACAACGCTATTCCACCGTCTGAGTATGCAGAGCGTATCGCCAGGGCGCAGCGGCTTATGGCTGAGACCGATCTCGATCTGCTGCTGGTCAATTCCAACGAAGCCGATTTCGCCAATGTCCGCTACTTCTCCAATTACTGGCCCGTCTTCGAGACCGCTGGGGTGCTCATCCCGCGAGAGGGTGACGCCATCCTGCTGATCGGGCCGGAGAGCGAGACCTATGCCCGTGACCGCAGCACGATTTCCGAAATTCGCCTGATGAAAGAATATCGTGAATCCGCAGACCCGGATTACCCCGGCGTCAAGACGGCCAGCTTCCGAGAGGTCTGCGCAGCGGCTGGTGTGCCTGATCCGCGCCATATTGGTATCGCCGGTTATCTGGTGACGACCCTGCCGGTTGTAGACAGCCTCCGCAGCCAGATTCCTCAGTCCGCGCTCTCACGCGCCGACGACATTATGGTCAGGCTGCGTTCGATCAAGTCACCTTATGAGATCGTCTGCCTGGCCCGTGCCTTTGCCATTGCCGAACTGGCGATCAGCACCATATTGGAGCGGATCAAACCAGGCTTGACCGAGCTTCAGATCGTGGGAATTGCCCAGGAGGTCATTTACGCCAACGGCGCGGAATACGAAGGGATGCCCCAGTATGTCCTGGCCGGGTCGCATTCCAACCATGCCATCTCACGACCCACCCACAACGTGCTGCAACAGGGCGATCTGGTCCAACTCAACATCTCGGCACGGGTGGATGGTTACTCCTCCGGCGTGGGTCGTCCGGTTTGCCTGGGTAAGATGCCGCCTGCCATGCGCGAGATGACCCTGTTCGGCAAAGAGGCGCACGAACAGACGATTAGCTGGCTGCAAGCCGGAGCGAACGCCGCCCAGATTGCAACGCGATACCACCAGTTTTTCGTGGACCGGGGCTACGGCGGGAATTTCCTCTACGGCCCCTGTCATGGGCTGGGGATGATGGAGGTTGAACCGCCATGGATGGAGATCACCTCCGACTACGCCCTGGCAGAAGACATGACCTTTCAGGTAGATACCTTCGTCCAGGCCGCAGATTTCGGCCTGCGTTGGGAGAACGGTGCGCATATCAAGGCAGATGGCGTCCATCTGTTTTCGGGCCAGCATATGTCTCTGCTCGAGATTGATTGACCCTGCCGCTCGAGAAAGGAGCAAGAAGATGATTGGCATACCGGAAATCTACCGCTTTTCAAAGCTGGACTCACGCTCCATTACCGCCGGCAACCCTGACGGAGCTAAAGGGATCGTGCCGCCCGGCAAGGCGAAAAACGCGCTCAGCGGTATCCAACCAGGCGAGACCGTTGTCCTGGCAGACATCGACGGTCCCGGCATGATCCGCATGATCTGGCTAACCTTTCCCAAGCGGACGCCGGAAAACCTGCGCAGTTACGTGCTGCGCATCTACTGGGATTACCAGGAGCAGCCCTCGGTGGCCGCCCCGGTCGGGGATTTCTTCGGCCTGGCGCATGGCCGTGCTGCGCACTTCAGCACACTCTATCTGGGTGCCAGCGAGGGCAAGGGCTTTCACTGTTTCTTCCCGATGCCCTTTTCACAGCACTGCCGCATCACGGTCGAAAACGACTCGCCTGAGGAATTGAACCTCCTGTTCTTCCAGATTCACTACACCCTGGGCGACGAGATCACCGCCAATATGGGCCGGTTCCATGCCCACTTCCGCCGCGACCAACCGCCGCGCGGTCAGAATTTCGTTATGCTGGACCGGCAAGGCTCGCCGGGGATCTACGTCGGCACGGTGATCGGCGCTCTGCCCCGCGAGGCGGGCACCTGGCGCGAGGGCGATATTCGCTTCTTCATTGACGGCGACGAGGTCCTGGCGACGATCACCGGCACCGGCTGGTCAGACTGGTTTTTATCGGCCTGGGGGATGGGCATCCATCAGAGTTACTTCGGCGGCTCAACCTATCAGGTGCTGCACCCTGAGTTGGGCGACAAATACTTCTGTTCCTGTTATCGCTTTCACGTGTTAGATCCTATCTATTTTCAGCACGAGCTGCGGGTCGAATACCAGCAGTACGGCGGACGGCCAGGGATGGAGGGGGTCTTTCACGAACGCGCCGATGATTGGTGCGCCACCGTGTACTGGTATCAGCAGTTGACGGGTCAGGCCCTCCCGGTGCTGGCGTCGCGGGAGGAGCGCATTGCCGGGATTGCGCTTCAGGATTGGGAAGCCGAAGCCCATCAACGCATGCTCTCCGGGCAGGACCGGCATAACGATATGGATTGATGTAGCGCAACTGTAATTTAGCAGGAATGGGCCCCGGATTTCACCGGAAAAGTCATTTGACAGTTGCCTTATTCCTGGATATGATAACGTTGTCAGACAACGTTATCAGAACTGTAAAGGTAGGGTTACCTTAGAGAATAAATTCGCTTAGCTGCAAGGGGAAAGGAGCCAACGACAGACCTGATACGTTTGACCACCATCGACCGACAACCTAATCAATAGAGGAAAGCAGGCATGACTGAGAAAATACTAAGCCGACGTGATTTTCTGCGCGCAGCGGCACTGAGCACAGGTGCGGCTGTACTGGGACCGGGCAATCTGAGCGTTCTGGCGAACCCCCCGGCACAATCAGCGAGCATCACCTACCTGGATGTGGACGAAAGCGGGGCTGGAGACGAGGCTTACGCCGTGTACCAGCAGCTGGCCGAGATGTTCATGGATAGCCATCCCGATATCGAGGTCAGGTTCCAACCGGCCCTGGAAGGCTGGTCAGATGCCCTGGTGACCGATATGGTGGCTGGCGTGGCTGCGGACATTTTCCCGCATTACGCCGGTTTTGGGCGGCCTCTGATGGAAAACGGACAGACGCTGGCCCTGGACGATTATTTTAGCGCGGAAGACCTCGCGGACTTTTATGAAGAGCAAATTCTGGCCGTCGAGCTTGAGGGGAGACTGTACGGTCTGCCGAAATATCTATCGTCCATTGCGATAGCCTACAACAAAGGTATGTTGGACGAAGCGGGCGTCACCTATCCGGGCGAAGACCTGGACTGGGAGACCTTCTTCGCGGCGGTCAGCCAGGCAGCTCAACTCGGTCCAAACGAGAGCGGGGCGCGCTTCGGTTACAACGTCAATCTGGGATACAGCAATCATTGGGTCTGGCAGAACGGCGGCGAGTGGATGAATGCGCCGGTGCTGGGCACCAAGATCCTGATTAACGAACCGCCTGCGCTCGAAGCCTTGCAGCGTTTGTATGATCTGGTCTTTGTCGAGCATTCGGCACCGACGGTTCAGGACATCGAAGGGTTGGGCTGGCCGCAGGTCTTCCAGACCGGGCGCTTCGCCTTTGTTGAAGGCCACAGCTGGCAGGTCAACGAGTGGGTCCGCACTATCGACTTCGACTGGGACTATGCCACCCTGCCTGCCGGGTCTGCCGGGCGCATCGGCACGGTCTTTAACGACTCCTACTCCATCTGGC
>JAIOHO010000851.1 GCA_019912905.1 Anaerolineae bacterium | reverse complement strand
CAGCTTGAAGAAAGTCTTTCATCGTACCTGTGCCCATTTTGAAACCCGTTTAGCCTATGTCGCTGCGATGTTCAATGTGCTGCTCGGACTCAATCGCACCTTACATCCCGAGGCTGATCCTCACGATCGCCTGTATCATCTTGCTCAGTATGCCCTATGAACTAGCACCAACGGTTACTAGTTGCTCCCAGAGATTGTACAATAGGTCAGCCTCAGGAGGAGAAAATGGGACGCAAGAGCAATTACAGCGAGAGTTACAAACGGGAGGCAGGGACTGCGCTGCCAGATCCTGGTGGCCGATTGATTGTTATTTCAAACTCCGGCCCATCGCGGACTATAACCAGCAGGCTCTGTTTAGCTTGAACTGGTCCTTCGGAGATGATCCGTCACGAGCGGATACTGGCCGTAGTCGCGTATCGCATCCAGCGCCGCGACGATGTTTTCAGGCGGCACGGTGTACTGGATATTGTGGATTGCCGCCCAGACGAATCCGCCGCCCGGCCCGAAAATCCGCAGCCGTTCCTCGACGTCACGGCGCACGTCATCCGGGGTGCCAAAGCTGAATACATTCTGGGTATCGACGCCGCCACCCCAGAACGTGATGCGGTCACCAAACGTGTCTTTGAGGGTGCGGGCGTCCATCCCGACTGCGGATGTCTGCACCGGGTTAAGGATGTCGATCCCAGCGCGGATCATCGATTCGATCAGACGTGGAATGCTGCCGCAGCAGTGTTTGCTGATCTTCCAGGGGGTTTGCGTGTGTATCCAGTCACAGATGGTTTTGTAGTAGGGTTCGTGATAGCGCTCAAACAGGGCAGGTGAAAACATCTCTCGATCCTGCGACCCATAGTCGGACCCATCCACGCTGATGATGTCGATGTCGGTTCCGATGGCTTCCTGATACAGCTTGAGATTTTCCAGGGCGCGCTCCGCCGCCAGGTCCATCAGTTCCTGCACGTAAGCCGGTTCGGATACCAGAACGATCAGCCACTCCGCCACCGAACCTGCTGACGGTGGTCCCAGTACGGCATCGCCCCAGTTGGTCATCACCAGCGCTTTGTCGGTCGTCTGGCGCAGGACGCGGGCGTGCTCCTGAAGGTCGCGCAGGTCCTCCTGGGTGAGACGCCGCCAGGCGGACTGCCGCAGACTCTCGATGCTGGGCGGCTGATAGTCATAGTCCCAGCCGGTGACGGACAGCTTGTCGAAGTAATAGCCATCCTTCGGCATCCGCGCCACGACCGGGCCGGCGGGGTCGCCGTCTTCGTGCAGCAGCCAGTCGCCTTCCGGCGAAAGAGTCACGTCGAACGCGCCCGGCACCTGCACCGGTGTGCCATCAAACAATCGCCAGGGCTTGTAATCCCGGCGGCGCAGGTGGGCAAAGGTAATCGCTTCTGGTTCGACCGGCAGCACGTCGATGTCGAACCGTTCGACGAGGTCCAGGGCCACCTCGCCCAGCATCTGAAATGCATCGTAAATGCGTGCCGTTTCAGTCAGACCCAGGTGGCGGCGCAGCCGGACCAACGCCCCAGCCATGATGCCCGTGACGATGGAACCGCCCAGGTCGATGGGCACGCGATCCGGCTCTTCATGGGCTACAGCTTTCAGAACACGTTCGCGGCTGTTCATGTCAGGCTATCTCCGTTTTGAAATAGGCTTCTAATTGCAAACAATCCTATTGGGTACGAATCGCACCCCATCTGTTCTGGCCCCGCGCCAGCAGTGATCCCTGACATTGTAGAATGAGCGCCCGCATCCGGGGTCATGCCGAGACGATGATGAATCTCACCCGGTCACCGCGCTCCCAGGTTCGAATCAGCCCTGGTTACGGTGAGCGCTGACCAACGCGGCCTGCGAGATGCAACTGAAGGGCAGGGTGGCGCAGAATGATCGATCGCCAATAACGGACAAACGATCACTCATGTTGCAAGGGATGGATGATCCATGTTATTGTATTCCGGTAGCGCTACCGGCAACGTTACCGAGTAACGAGAGGAGGTGTAATAGGCTTCAAGAGAACGGTTTCACCTTCATTGCAGTGATTCGAAAGTAAATTTTAGGAGAATTAGAATGATCCGCCACAGACTTGTTCTAAAGACTCTCATTGCTGCTCTCATCCTCATGCTGACGTTACCCCTGACACTCCCCGCCATCGCCCAGGTTGACATCAGCCAGGACAACTGGTGTGCTGGCAAAACCATCCGCTTTTTTGTCGGCGGTGCCGAAGGGGACGCTTTTGGCTCTATCGTGCTGCGCGGGGCACAGGCCGCCGAAGCCGATCTTGGCCCGACAGTCGAGTACATCTTCTCTGGCTGGGACGTCGAAAAAATGACCCAGCAGCTTCGCGAAGCCATTGCCGCACAGCCCGATGGCATTGCCATGATGGGGCATCCTGGCAATGAAGGAATCATGCCGCTGGCAGAAGAAGCGACGGCTGCCGGGATCAAAATGATGTATCAAA
>JAIOHO010000850.1 GCA_019912905.1 Anaerolineae bacterium | reverse complement strand
GGCCCTGGTGTGGCAGCGGGAGCGCGAGGAAGAAGTCCTCGTGTTTATGGCCCCTGATCCGCAAAATCCGATCGATAACAGCATGTCGCTGGCTCAGGCGTTCTCTCAGGAAGCTCAGAAGCAGTACCCTCAGGCACGGGTGGCAATCGGGCTTGGGCAGGTCGCACGAGAGATCAGCGCGTGGCGCACCAGCTACCGTGATGCAGTCCAGGCGCTCGACCTGGCCCGGCGTCTGCAAACCGATACACCCCTGTTTATCGGCGACCTGGGCGTTTACCAGCTTATCCTCAGCCTGTCGGACCGGGAAAAGCTGCTCGAATTCCGCGACCGAACCCTCGGTCCGCTGCTCGAATATGATCACCGTCAACACGCCGACCTGATCAAAACTCTGGAAGCCTTCTTCGCCTGTCACGGCAACCTCAGCCAGACCGCTGAGATGCTCATCGTACACCGCAATACCCTGCTGTACCGCATGAATCGCATCAACGAAATCGCCCAGATCGATCTGAACCGCCCCGAAACCCGACTGGCGCTTCACCTGGCGCTGACCATCCGTCGTCTGCTGACGATGAAATAAGTTCGTCGAACACACGCAGCAGTTTCACTGAAGATTTAATATTTCTTATATTGCTATTTATTACAAAAGATATGTCTTTTGTACGCCCTGCAATGAAAAATGGCTCAAAATTTGAATGATTTAGCTGATTCTTTATGCACTTTGTCCGAAAGGAGGACAAAAAAGATATGGCAGTTTTTTTGATGAAATCTGTAACAATTACTATATGGGGTCTTGACCCCATCCGCTAGATCTTCAAGTATGATTTCTGACTGGAATAGTTCAGGAGGAACGCCATGAACCCAGGCACAGATTTATCGACTCGCGACCTTCCCGAACTTCACCCGATCGACAAGAACGAACGTGACGCTTGCGCTTTGATCTGCGCAGTGCGTAAGGGCGGTGAGGCGACTCATGGGAACGTGAAGCGCACCATCGAAGCCCTCACCCGCATGGGGCATCGCACGGGTTATATCGATGGTGAAGGCGACGGTGTCGGCATCATGACCGACATTCCTCGCCAGCTGTGGACGAAAAAGCTGGCACGCGCCGGACTGCGGTCCTCTCTGGCTTCCAGCCGCAATTTCTGGGTGGCCCATCTGTTTATTCCATCGGATGCCCGCAATCGTGCTGATCACCTCATCGAGCAGATTTGCCTGCAAATTACCAGCACGGGCCTCGACGTCCTCATCGACCATCCCGGCAAGGTGGACCCGCATGTGCTGGGCCGCAACGCCGAAAAGAACGCGCCGGTTTTCTGGCAGATCGCGGGCATGAACGGCCAGGTACCCACCGACGACCTGGAAAACACGCTGTTCAACCTCCAGCTTCGGCTTGAGCGCGACCTCGGTATTCATTTCCCGTCGTTCTCGTCTCACAGCGTCGTCTATAAAGTGCAGGGGACCGTCGAAATTCTGCGGCGGTATTATCCCGAACTGCGCGACCCGGATTACGCCTCGACCGTCACCCTGGGACACGCGCGTTATTCCACCAACACCAACTCGATTTTCGAACGCGTCCAGCCATTCAATGTCCTGGGGCACAACGGGGAATTCAACACGATTTCACGCTTCCGTCTGGAGGCGGGCATGCTGGGCATCGATCTCGATCCCAGCAATTCGGACTCGCAGGATGTGGACCGAGTCATCGGTTATCTGTGTCACGAATACGGCCTCGACCTGATCGAAGCAATGGAGCTGGTTTTCCCGCCGTTTGACCATGACCTGATTGCGAATTCGCCCGAAATCCACACCATGTACGAAAACATGCGCAATGCCTTCGGCCCATTTGCGCAGGGGCCATCGGCAGTGGTGGCGCGTGTGGCCGATCAGGTCGTCTTCAGCGTCGATGCGCTGGGCCTGCGCCCGTTGTGGTTCGGCGAGACGGAGAAAGAATACTTCGCCAGTTCAGAGCGCGGCGTGTATTCACTCGACATGATGTCATCAGACCCGAAGCCGCTGGCACCCGGTGAGAAGATTGCCATCGAAATCAAACCGGGACGCGCCATTCAGGTGATGGATTATCCGGGGATTCAACGCTACGTCGTCGAAAAATACCGCGAACGCGGCGTCCACTTTGCCGATCTTTCCGGCGGTATCTGGTCCCTGAGCGATCTGGGCCTGGATCGGCCCGGTCCCTTCCCTGCTGATTATCCGGGCGGCGGCGAAAGAGTCGAATTTGGGCGCAACCCGGTCGGGACAGCCATCAGCACCCGGCAGCAGCCTTTAGAAATGGTGATGACGCAGAACGCGCCGCTGCCCTGGCAGGAAAATGTTGCCGCCGTCAATACTGCGACGATGGCCGCACTCGGTTGGGAACGCTATCACGTCAGCCTGATCGAGACAATGATCGACACCAAGAAGGAACAGATCGGTTCGCTGGGATGGGATGGCCCGTTGGCGGCGATGGCCCACACCCGCTCCAACCTCACCGACTATTTCAAGGAAACCGTCGCCGTAGTGACCAACCCATCGATTGACCGGGAACGGGAACGCGCGCAGTTCTCGACTCGCGTGGTCCTGGGCGTGCGTCCAGAAATCGGTCAGGCGGCGGACCCCAATGTGACACTGGTGCAGTTGGAAACCCCCCTGCTTCTGGGCGGCCATCCAAACCTCGGCACGCCGGAAGATATGCAGTTAATTGCCAGCCAGCACGGGACGATGACCATTGATAATCTGGTCCTCGCGTTCGGTGAAAATGTGGCGTTCCTGTCCCTCAGCGCAGCACTCGATGAAGGCATCGAACCGGCCATCCAGCGTATACAGCGCGAGGCTGTAGAAGCCGTTGCCAGCGGCGCACAGTGCCTCATTCTGGACGACAACGAATCCATGATTGGTGAGCGCCTGTGGCTCGACCCGGCGCTGGCGACCACCGCGATTGACCGCGCCCTGCGCGAAGCGGATTATTCACCGAATTTGCGCCGACGCACCGGCATCGTACTGCGTTCCGGCGCACTGCGCACCCTGCACGACCTGGCTCTGTGTATCAGCCTGGGGGCAGACGCGCTTCTCCCCTATGCCATGTATGCCGTAGCCCTGAAGATCGCGCCGCGCCCGGCTAAAGAAGCACCCGATTCCGAACAGATCGTGGATTCGCTGTCCACGACCATCAGCATTTTGACCGCCAGCCTCCAGAAAGTGACGTCCACGATTGGCTGTCACGAACTGCGCGGCTATGGGCATTCGTTCAGTTCGATTGGCCTGGCGAGCGGTGTGGCGGCTTACTTCGGGACACCCAACTACTTTGGCTCCGAAGCACGCGGCCTGACCTGGACCGCTCTGCTTGCTGATGCCGAGGAGCGCGCCGCCGAATTCCGGGGCGAAAAAGTCGGCAAGCTTGCCAACCCCGACCGCTTCTACCCCAAAATGTGGAAAAAGGTCGAGGATATTGCCAACGGAGACATGACCCTCGAAGAATATACCGAGACGCTGCTCAACCTCGAAGATCAGATTC
>JAIOHO010000081.1 GCA_019912905.1 Anaerolineae bacterium | reverse complement strand
CTCCAACACCGTATCAACAAAGTAGGCCAGCAGCAGAAACGTCACGGTCTTCGCTGTGGTGGCGACAGCCAGGCTGACAATTGCGCCGACATATCTCAACCGAAAGCCGGTCAGGATGCGCAGCAAGCCTTGTAAGCGATTCTCGCTTACCGCGTTTTTGAGATCGTATTCCGGTACGATAACCATACAAGGCCTCTTTTGTAACAGACAACAAAATGCTGGAGTGGTTAAAGCTCCAGCGACTTCCTCTATTATACGACCACACCCCTTAAGACTTATAGACCCAATTGCGCTTCTGGCATGGTCAGAATCATCAATAGGAGGTCTAAGCGTATCATAAAGGGTCAAAAAGGTCAAGATTCGAGACGGCGCAGATAACAACTCTATATTAACCTGACACAGTATTTTGGATAACCTTCGAGTTAAATGAAAATCGATCGTCGCCACATCTATTATGGTGCGAATGCTCTGATCTCGCTCTACAATTTTGCGAGTCTCTTGTGGCGTCCTGTTCAGTGAACAAGACTATCCGCTGACTTTCGCACGCTAGCTTACGGTACATTACAATCGTTCGCATGATAAGATATTCTAATAAGTGAAATTTGTTAGCTACCCAAAAAATCATCGGCCAGGAGAGCATATGGCCCGTCGAGGAATCCTAGCGCGAACGATTTCGATTATGCCGATTCCACTAATTATCATTACGTCTTCCATTATATTACTGTACAAGCTGGATCTCTTTCCTCATCCCTGGTTTGATGAAGGATACAGTACCAATGCAGCCCGAACTCTGGTTGAGCAAGGAGTCTACGGCACGTATACATCGGAGCGACTGCTACCTCTAGATCCTGGGGTTTCAACCGGTCCAACGGTCATTCTTCCACTGGCACTCAGCTACGCCGTCCTTGGTCCAGGAATCGTGCAAAGCCGCATAGTTGTTGTCGTATTTGCGCTCATTGGCGTCGTGATTCTTTACCGGGTGGCCGTTTACCTTTATGGTCCACAAGCTGGATTAATTGCTGTAATGATGGCGATTAGCTTCCCGACCATTGACAATATCAGCTATCTATTACTTGGGCGACAGGTCCTGGGCGAAGTTCCGGGGATTGCACTGATTATGTTGGGTCTGCTACTCTGGTTCCATAGTTGGGACCGAACCCAGGCGCTATGGGGATTTGTAGCCGTGGTTGCGATGGGACTCGGTATAATTGCCAAGATTCAATTGGCGATCGGCATCATTCCAGCGATTTTTCTGGTCATCCTAGCTCGTCAGATAAAACAGCCCATCCCCTGGATCAAAGCGTTCACGGTTCTTGGAATATCAGTCGGTCTGGTTGCCATGTGGATGATTTTTCAGCGCTTAGGCCCACCTGAAGCACTGCGGGCAGAGTTTGCCGCAACATTAACAGAAGCGGGCAAAACTCACTTTTTAGCTCCCAGTTTTGGTCGATTCCTCAATCGCTATGGTTTCATGCTAAGTGGTGTAGCCGGACTAGCCGCAGCAACGACCGCTTGGCGGCTCATAGGTCATTTTCGACTTACCCATCGTCTTGATAACCCTCAATGGGCTGAATTGACCTTCTTACTCAGCGTGTTGATCTCAACCGGTTGGTTTGTAATCTTATCAATCGGATGGCCGCGTTATATGATTTTCACTTTGGTCATCAGCCTGTTGTTGCTCGGACGACCCCTGTGGGAGATGCTCAATCGGTCTATCCCTCTGCCAATCCCTTACGTGACAGTTGGTGCCGCACTATTGCTCGCCCTGTTCGCCCTTGGCAGCAATATCCGGCTTATTGGTGTCTCGGTGGACGACAGCGGCGTCACCCAAATGGCAAGGTATATCGATAACCAAGTACCCGCCAATGCTGTGATCGAAAGTTGGGCGTGGGAAATCGATGCGCTGACAACCCATCGGGAGTATCACCATCCCCACCAATTTGACCTGTATACAGCCATCCAGCAGCAGGTTCAAGAGCGCCAATCCTTCAACATTGGCTACGATATGCTCAAGGCAAATCCCGATTACATCTTAACCAATGAATTCAGCGATTGCACCCAGATCTATGATCCGGACATTCTCTCGTCCGAATTTGACTGTGTCGCAGAATTTGGACTTTATAGTCTGTATAAAAAGGTGCCCAATTAAGTGGACCGATAGCGCTGCTGGATAGTCGGGATCAGATACCGGAAGAAGGCGCGCTCAGCGTCATATTCCGGCAGCCATCCCCAGTCGCGCCGCGCCGCCGAATCGTCAATTTCCCGCGGCCACGTATCGACAATATTCTGACGGCCCGGGGTGGGCGCATAATCAATCTGCGCATTGGGGAATGCCTGCTGCACCATCCCGGCAATTTCCTCCGCCGTCAGGCTGAAACTGGTGACGTTATAAACCAGCTGCGTCAACTGCTCTCGCGGCGCGTGGGCCAGCGTGAGCAGCGCCTTGATCGCGTCCGGCATCGCCATAAACGGAATCACCGAGTCGGGCCGCACAAACGATTGATAAGGTTCGCCCTTGGCCGCAGCATGCAGCATCTCCGGCGCATAATCGCTGGTGCCGCCGGTGGGCAGGGTCAGGGCGCTGATGAGACCGGGGAAGCGCACGCAGCGGAAATCGACCCCGAACGGCTCTGGTGTTGTCGCCAACTGGCGATAATGGCGCGTGTAGTAGCGGCCCAGATGCTCGCAGTAGAGTTTATTGCAGCCGTAAATGGTGGTCGGCATGGTGTATTCATTTTCGGTGAGCGGCGGCACCTGCGCCTTGGTGTCCAGATCTGGCATCCCGTACACGGCAATGCTGCTGGGGAAAATGAACTTCACGGCTTTGCCGCGCCAGCGAGCCTGCTCCTCCGCCAGTTGCAGCAAGTTGATCGTCCCCTGGACGTTGACCCGATGCGCGGAAGTCGGGCGGAATTCCGAGTGGGTGCTCAACAGCGCGGCCAGGTGGAAGATCATGTCGATTTCATACTCGCTCATCAACGTGTCGAGCAGGTTTTCATCGAGAATGTCGCCCACGATGGTCGTATCCACCAGCGGCTGCATGTGCTCATCGAGTCCACGAATATCCAGCACCACGACCGGCGGCTGATCTTTCATGGCATGCAGGCGTTGAATCAGGCCGTGGCCGACTTCGCCGTTGGCACCGGTAATGAGAATAACTTTGGGTCGCATAATGATCCTTCTTTGAAGCAGGGGTGATATGAGGTATTTTACCGCGATTTATAGATAGGGATACAGGTGGAACCAGCGCGCCACCAGTGCCTGTCCGTCGGTCCCTGAATCAGCTCTCAACTGAGCGCAGCCCGGACCTTTTCGGCCACAGCTTTGCCCAGAGCCTGATGCGCTTCGGGTTCGAAATGGATGCCGTCCACGGAACTCGACTGGATGACATCACCCGCGTTCAGGAAGAACACGCCGTAATCCTGTGCCACTTTCTGATAATGCGGCGCAAGCTGGCGCGACGTTTCGACGCCACCGGCAAACATATCGGCAAACTTGGGCGGAATCACCGCAGCAGTGGGCGGCGGACACACCAGCAGCACCCCCGGGGCGGTATCGTTCGGGCCGGTCTGCGAGCGCAGAATGATGTCCACCAGGAAACCCGCACCGCTGGCAATGTCATAGGCCGACAGGCCAAAACGATGTTTGAGGTCATTCGTCCCCAGCAGCAGGACCGCCAGATCAATCGGGCGGTGCGTCATCAGGCAGGGCGGCAGATAGGTCAGGCCATTGCGATGCGGCGACAATGGGTCCTCCCACACCGTCGTCCGCCCGCCGAGGCCCTCCTCGATCACCCAGTACTCCTCGCCAAGCGTATCTCGCAGGACGCCCGCCCAGCGCGTGTGCCGGTCATATCGGCCTCCATTGTTAGGCGTCGGAGTCGGGATCGACCCCCAGGTATTCGAGTCGCCGTAACAGAGGATCGTCTTCATGCGATCACCCCCAACGCCTTGCCGACGGTTTCGAAGGCGCTGAGGGCCTGTTCGAGATCGTCCTGATGATGAGCGGCGGAATTCATCACCCGGATACGCGCTTTGCCCGGCGGCACGGTCGGATAACCGATTGCCATCGCAAACACACCGTGCTCAAACAGGGCCTTGCTGAACGCCTGAGCCAGCGGTGCTTCGCCCAGCATCACCGGCACGATTGGCGTCTCACTGTGGCCGACGTCAAAGCCCAGCTTCTGCATTTCCTGTTTGAAGAACTGCGCGTTGGACCACAACCGCTGCACCAGTTCGTCGGAATTTTCGAGCATATCGACGGCTTCCAGGCAGGCCGCCACATCGGGCACGGTCATCGCGCTGGAGAACAGGAAAGGCCGCCCCCGCTGGCGCAGCCAGTCCACAATCACCTGCTTGCCCGCCACGATGCCGCCCATCACCCCGAAGGCCTTGCTCATCGTGCCGATTTCAATATCGACTTTGCCGTGCAGGTCGAAATGATCGACGATACCGCGTCCGCCGCGCCCCAGCACGCCTTCGCCATGCGCGTCATCGACCATCAGCAGAATATCGTGTTCGTGAGCCACCTCGGACAGCGCGGACAGCGGCGCGATGTCGCCATCCATGCTGAACACGCCGTCGGTAATAATCAAGCGGTTGCCATA
>JAIOHO010000849.1 GCA_019912905.1 Anaerolineae bacterium | reverse complement strand
GCATTTGTGAATGTGCTCGGCAGCTTTCTGTTCGGGCTGATCTGGTCCCTGGCGGAAGGTCGATTAGCCATCACACCTCAGACGCGCACGATCATCCTGACCGGGTTTATGGGCGCGTTTACCACCTTTTCGACCTTCATGTTTGAAACCGGTGGATTGATGCGAGATGCCCAGTGGCTGCTGGCGGCGGGCAATGTGGCGCTGCAAGTGACCCTGGGTCTGATCTGTCTCTTTATTGGTCTGGCAGTTGGGCAGCTGCTCTAGGAGGTGGAGATCATGAATTTGCCAGAAGAAGGCTTACTGCTCCGCATCTTCATTGGAGAGTCCGATAAGCAGGATGGCCGCCCGCTGTACGAAGTGATTGTGGAAGAGGCGCGGCGGCGCGGCCTGGCTGGGGCCACAGTGCTGCGTGGGGTAATGGGGTTCGGGGCCCACAGCCGCATCCATACCACCAAGATTCTGCGCCTGTCGGAGGATTTGCCGATGATCATCGAGATCGTCGATGAAGCCGACAAAATCAATGCCTTCCTCCCGGACCTCGACGGCATGATCCACGAAGGGCTGGTGACTCTGGAGCGCGTGCGGGTCGTGCTCTACCGGGATGGTCGAGTTGACTCGGGCGATTAGGACTGTCGCGGCGTGCCTGCCGGGGAAAACAAAAACCAGCGGCGGCGCGCTGGCTTTTGTGACTTCAGTATGGGGATGTGGAGGTGAGCGGAATCGAACCGCTGTCCAAGAGATTCGTCTATACGCGTCTACAAGCTTAGTTCCCTGTTAGCATTCGCCGCCAGTAGCCCCAGCGAACGCGGTACACTGGCAACTAGCCGATGTCTCTTTGGTCCGCTGTATCGGCGTCGGCGCGACCGCACGCCACCTTTAGTCACGCCCGCCAATCCAACCGGGTGACGACGATTGGGACGGACGGCTGGCCTCGCAAGGCCAGCTACGCTCCCGCGTTACCTAAGCGGCGACTGGAAGCGCGTAGTTGGTTTCGTTGGCATTTAATTGCCTTGCCCGTTGTTGACGCGGCATCGGGCGCCGCGGCCTGCAACATATACACAGCCTCCCCTGTCGAAGCCATGTCACCCCCATTGGAGTCATTTGAATTTTAACATATTCTCAGGCCGCTGTACAGCCTAACCCGCCGTCAGCTCGCGGACAGTGCGGGCCAGATTCTCGAAATGAGGTGGTTTGCGCAGGTAGCGAATCTGGTGTTGTTTGAGCAGTTCCGCGTCCGGGTTTTCGCCCGCGGTCAGCAGGAATATCGGGCGCGAATCGCCCATCAACCTCAGGCGGCTGGCGAGATTGACTCCGCTCTCACCCCCCAGAATCGCATCAAAGATCAGGGCCACCGCGCGATCGTAAGGCGGTGCCAGTAACGTCGCGATCGTGTCCGCCGTGAGGTCGGCCACATGCAGGATGTTCATACCCTGTCGGCGCATCCCCACCCGCATGATGAAGGCTTCCTGATCGTCGTCTTCGATGTAAATGATATCGAGTGTGTCCATCATCCTGATTGTTACAGAATAGATAAGATTACTAACCATTATGATTTAAGGGACGATTTTTGTCATGCATTATAACGGTATTAGTATATGAAACTAACCAGTAGGAAACCCTCATCTAATTAGTAAGTCTCCTACTAGTCTTTGTGGATGCTTTAAGAGTGGAGACGGGCTTTCAGGGCAGCAGTCAGCGCAGGCACCACCTGATACAGGTCGCCGACGATGCCAAACCGCGCCAGTTTGAAGATCGGTGCTTCTGCATCTTTGTTGATGGCGACGATGACCTTGCTGGTGCGCATACCGGCCTGATGCTGGATAGCTCCTGAAATCCCGCAGGCGATATACAGATCCGGGCTGACACTTTTGCCTGTTTGCCCGACCTGATGGGCATAGGGGATATACCCGGCATCCACTGCGGCGCGGCTGGCTCCGATGGCCGCGCCAAGCGCCTCGGCCAGCGGTTTGAGCGTGTGCTCGAAACCCTCCTGCGCTTTCCAGACCGCTGCATCCGGCACCCCGGCAGGCGCTTCTTTCGGGTTGTTCGCCATGCCGCGTCCGCCGGAGACGATCACCGCAGCATCGGTCAGACTGACGGTGCCGATCTCCTCTTGAAACGACTCGATCTTGGTCACAATCTGATCCTCGGACAGCGCCGGTGCGACGGTCGTCACCAGGGCCTGGGCATTGTCGTCGATCGGGTTGGCCGGGAATGCACGACCGCGCAGGGCGATAAACTGGGTCGTGCCGGGCAGCAGGGCGGCTTCACTGATGATTTTTCCCGCATAGGCCGGGCGTGTGACCCGGATGGTTCCATCGGCTTGCAGGGCCAGAGTGCTGACCTCGGTCTGCAGGCCTGCGTCGACATCGGCGGCGGACGCCGCCAGCAGTTCACGGGCGCGGCTCGTGCCGACAGCCAGCACCACGCGGGGTTGATTCTCCTGTACCAATCGGGTCAGCAGCGCCGCGTAAGGTTCCAGCCGGAAATCGTGCAGCGTGGCGTCGTCACTGACGATCACCTGCTCTGCGCCGTATTGTGCTGCCGCTGCTGCGACCATGCCCGCGCTCTCCCCGAAAACCAGCGCGGTTAGCGGGACGCCGAGTTCATTCGCCAGGGTACGTCCTGCGCCGAGGGCTTCCCAGGCAGTCGGGTTCGGCTGGCCGTGATCGGTTTCGATCCAGACGTAGACTGCGCTCATAATACCTTGGCCTCCAGCAGACGGTCCACCAACTGCGCGGCCTGTTCTTCGGGAGTGCCTTGCAGCATCTCGACCTGCGTCTGCTGGGCCGGGGGATTGCGGAAGGCATCCACACGAGTCCGCGCTTCAGGCAGCGTGACCCCCAGATCGGCAAGCGACCACAGCGGAATTGCGGCTTTTGAGGCGCGGCGGATGCCGATAAAGGAAGGATAACGCGGCTCGTTAATGCCCTTCATGACACTCAATACGACTGGCAGGCGGCTGGTGACGATCTGTTTGCCCTGTTCGAGCAGGCGCTCGACCTGGATCGTCCGGGCCTCATAATCGACTGCCAGGATGCGTGACACGGAACTCAACATCGGCCAGCCCAGCTTGCGCGCGGTCTGGTAATTGTGCTGGTCGGTGCCGACATCAATGCTCTCCTTACCGAAGATGATCAGATCGACATCACCCAGTCTCTGAACAGCCGCCGCTGCCGTAACCGCATAGGCCAGGCTGTCGGCGTTGGCGAGGGTGTCATCCCAGATGCGGATGGCCTGCTGCATGCCCATCGCCAGGCTGTGTTTGAGCGCTTCCTGATGCATGTCCGGGCCAATCGCAATGACGGTTGTCTGACCGCTGTGCTGCTCTGCCTGGAGCAGCGCTTCTTCCAGGGCATATTCATCCCAGGGGTTGACCACGGTGGCCGCATTGCCCCAGCTGACTGCGCCGTCGGCCCCGACCTCGACTTTCGCCGCAGTATCCGGTGTGCTGCGTGTAAAGGTAACGACGTGCAAGGTTTGCACCTCCTGAATCCCAGCAAAATTATGAGCCGATTTTACCATCTCCGGCGCGAAACTCGAATCCGGATTCGATTGTTTGCGGCGGGCTTGTTGACCTGCGAAGCCGCCAGGGTTGCTTGGAAATAACAAAAATGGGTGGTTCTACGGCGCTTATCCATCGCCTGCCCCGTTGAGTTGCATGAACCGCTCAAGGTCTGCATCCGGCATCCAGTGCTGGCCGTCCGGCAGGATAGTTTGCTCATCGAACCGCGCGCCGGGCAGATTCGCCCCGGTCAGATCGACCTCACGCAGGTCTGCGCCGCGTAAATCGGCCTGCCACAGATTGGCACCTTTCAGAACCGCACCGCACAGGGTCGCTCCCCTGAAATCTGCGGCTGCGGCATGCACGCCGCTCAGGTCTGCGCCGGTCAGATTCGCCCCGGCCAGATGAACGTCGCCCAGCGTACCTCCGGCGAGAATGGCATTTGACAGGTCCGCCGCGCGCAGGTTGGTCGCGCCGAAGTAGACGCTGGTCAGGTCGGCCTCGCGCAGGATCACTCCGGCCATTTCTGCTCGCGCCAGCCGCGCATTCTGAAACTGCGCGCCGTGCAGATCCAGGCCTGCCAGCGTGCCATCCTGGGTCCAACCCATTTCCTGCATCCTGCGCAGCACAGTCAGTGCCGTTTTGTTGTCTCCGGTCTGAAGCTGCTCGATGAGCGTGGCTTTGGAGACAGGGAGCTTGTTGAGGAGGGCACGGAGCATACGTTATCCTGATCAGACTCAGTCGGACAAATTCAGAAAAGGGATGATCCAGGCAGCGATCTGCCGCGCGCTGTCCGGCATCAGGTGCAGGCCGTCGAACGTAAACGTGTAACTCCCCGCCTGGCGGTCATGCTCGTAATCCGACCAACCGCTTTGAATGCGCTCGCCGATTTGGTTGATGTCTTTCAGAGTCAGCGGTGGGTGTTCCGGGATGATGTCAGGCAGAAGCGGAGTCATCAGGTCGATGACCGGCACATTCAGGTTATGCGCCACCTCAGCGGCCCGGCGGTTGTAGTCTTGCAGCACGGCGACCAGTTCCGGGCTGTATTCGATCGGCGGCAGGCCGACCCAGGCCAGCACATGCTGCACCTGGAGGCCAGTCAGCAGTTCGCGGTAGGACTGCGTGAATGCTTCGGGCGATACCCATCCCCCCGCGATTTGCTGCGACTTGCGATAATATGGGCGCGTATCAGGGTACAGGTTGGAAATGGCATCGTTCCCGCCGACCATGACGAAGATGCCGTCGGGCTGGAGCGCCAGCACCTCGTCTACCCGCCGCAGCAGATTGACCACTGTATTGCCGCCTTCACCGGCGTTGACAATCTCATGACCGGGTAGGTGATTCTGGATTTCCGCCACGTAGCTGCCGCCGTAGCCGCCCCAGGTCAGGCTGTCGCCGAAGAAAACCAATCTCATCCCGATACCCCATTGGCGCGCAGGAACTGACTCACCGCATCGGCGATTTGCTGTGCGCCCTGGGCCGTCAGATGCGTGCCATCGAAGCTGTAAGTGTAGCCCCCACGGGCTTGCAGTTGGTCGTAGCGGCTGGCGTTCAGAGTCAGCGACCGGATCATATTGCGCAGAAGACCCGGTACGGCGGCTACCGGCGGACGATCCGGGATGGTTTCAGGTGTCATTCTCGCCATCAGGTCGAGGGCGGGGACGTGCAGCTCCTGGCAGACTTCCAGTGCGGAGGTATTCATCTGGCGCAGCGCGGCGACCACCGAAGGCCGGGACTCGACCGGCGGCAGGGCGACCCACGTCTGGACCTGGGCGACACGCAGCGCCATGAGGATGGCGCGCATATTCTCGCGGAAGGCAATCGGCGTGATCTGACCGCCGTGAATGCCTTTGACGAGGCGGAAATACCGCCGGGAACCCGGTTCGCTGGAGGAGACGGCGTCGTTGATACCGACCATGACGAACACGCCGTCTGGTTGGTGGGCCAGCACATCCCGATCCAGCCGCCGGTACAGATTCAGACTGGTATCACCGTTGATGCCTTCATTGATGAAATGATGGCCGCGCAGCGCTGCCGCCACCAGATTGACGTAATTAACCCCATAAGTGCCCAGGGTCAGGCTGTCGCCCAGAAACACGATCTTCATCGGCTGATTTCTGCCATGCCTACAATGATCCTGCGATTATAACAGGCATGGGGCCGGATCAGATGGGTTGCTCACTGGAAATTAAAGCAGGGATTCGGCCAATTGGACATAATGCGTGTATTTCAGCCGTGTCTCCGCCTCCCACTCCGGCGGACGCTCCGCCAGACGTGGATCGAGACCGCGTGGAATTTCGTAGAGATAGCGGGCGATGCGCGCGACCCACCAGACCGCTAGAATCCGGTAGTAGACCGCGATACGCTCGGCGGCCTGAGGATTCCCGGTCAGCACGCCGTAGCGTTCCACCACCCAGGTCCAGCGTGATTCGGGCACCGGGATGTACTGGGGATGCACCATCATGTCGGCAATTTCAAAGGTTGGGTCGCCGAAGCCGCTGTTTTCCCAATCGACGGAGACCCATCCTGTATCCCGGCGGATGAAATTCAGCGTATTCGGGTCGGTTCGCACCAGCCGGGGCGATTGCTCCGGCCAGCGCGGATAGGTGTCCTGCTGGAGGCGCTGAAGGAGGTCGTTCAACTCGGCGGGCGGTTTCGGCAGCCGCGCGACCTGATCTTCGAGGTGGATGAGTCCGGCCTGGGCGCTGGCGAAGTTGACGACTGCCGGTGGCATATCCAGCCCCGGAGTCAGCCGATGAATCGTGGCGTAGTGCCGGAGGAGCGCCTCCCATTCGGCGTCATCGGTGGGCGGCGCAGCCTCCACCCGGCCCGCCAGCCAGGTCTGGACGATGACCTGCTGCGGGTAAGTGTCGGTGTCGAGAAAGACGGCTTCCGGTGCGATGGACAGCCCCTGTTCGCGCAGGAAGCGCAGTGCCCGATATTCGCGCAAGGCCCGGCTGCGGTCGTCGCGGATGCTCAGTTTGACGGCAAAGTCACCTGCTGGACCGGTGATGCGATAGAGCAGGCTGTTCATGCCGCCGCGCACCGGACGGATCGACCAGTCCTGCCAGTATGACTCGCTGGTGGGCGGGGCTGCCGTCAGATGGTCGAGCAGCGGGCGCAGGTGTTGATCGGTCAACAGACTGCCTCGGGCTAGGCCATCTCCGGTTCGTTTTGCCAGAATTCCTCATCGTAGGCGGGTAATTCACAGCGCAGCGGGCGATCTTCCCGGTAGCCCAGGGCATAATCCGCCTGCATCAACTGGTGAATCTCGCTGGTTCCTTCGTAAATGACCGCGCCCTTGCTGTTGCGCAGGTAGCGCTCGACCGGGTATTCATCGCTGAAGCCATAGGCTCCATGCAGCTGCACGGCTTCCAGCGCCGCCTGGACGCTGTGATCGGTGGCGTACCACTTCGCCAGGCTGGTTTCACGCGTGTTGCGCAGACCCTGGTTCTTCATCCACCCGGCGCGCAGGCACAGCAGCGAGGCGCTGTCGTACCACTGCTGCATGAAGGCAATCTTCTGCTTGATAAGCTGGTGCTCACCGATGGGCTTGCCAAACGTCCGGCGTTCCTCAGCATATTTCAGGCTGGCTTCCAGGCAGGCGCGGATCAGGCCAGTGGCTCCGCTGGCGACGGTGTAGCGGCCATTATCCAGGCACGACATAGCGATCTTGAAGCCTTCGCCTTCTTCGCCCAGCCGATTTTCGAGCGGGACCTCGACGTCCTGCATGGCGATCCAGCCGGTAGACCCGGCCCGTACGCCCAGCTTGCCGTGAATGTCGCCGGTGGTCACACCGGGCATGTCGCTAGTGACGATAAAGGCCGACATGCCGCGATGACCGGCTTCAGGATCAGTTTTGGCGACGATCAGGAAATGATGCGCCTTGGTCGCCAGGCTGATCCACATTTTCTCGCCATTCAGGATGTACCTATCCCCTTTGCGGATAGCGGTGCTGCCCATGCCGGCAACATCGCTGCCGACATTGGTTTCTGTGAGGCAAAACGCGCCGTATTTCTCGCCGCGTGCCTGGGGGACGAGGAAATGCTGTTTTTGTTCTTCTGTGCCCCACTGCAAAATTGCTTGGCTGTTGAGCCCATGATGCACCGACATCACCACGCGCAGGGTGGTGTCGGCGCGTTCCAGTTCTTCGCACACCAGCCCCAGTGTGATGTAGTCGAAGCCCTGCCCGCCGTAGCGCACCGGCACGCAGATGCCGAGGATGCCGAGTTCGCCCATGCGCGGCAGGAAAGCCGGGTTCATCTCCTGCTTGCGATCCCATTCGCCGAACACCGGGATCACTTCCTTGGCGGCGAAGTCGCGCACCATCTTCTGCGCCTGCAAATGTTCTTCAGTCAGTGAGAAATCCATCATCTCTACCTTTTGTGGAAACGTGACAATCAACGCACGAGGAATTTTAGCGGATTATGCTATCCAGCCCGGTGGTTGTTTTTCAGACAATATGGCTGGCGATTATACCTGATCCCGGAAGGACTTGGCGATGGCTGCCGTGCTTTCGCTTGCGCCAGACATGCTGGTCACGACTTATCTGCACATGACCAGCCGTGATC
>JAIOHO010000848.1 GCA_019912905.1 Anaerolineae bacterium | reverse complement strand
CGGTGACGATCTGCGGGGCAATCTGCTGCGGCGGTGCGCCCCCGGTGGCGGGCAGCACAAAACGACCGATGGCGATGCCCACACCCACCAGCACGATAATCGTAACCACAGAGACCAGCACTCGGCGCATAGGAGCCTCGTTTCATGTGTCCAGATGAGGATCAGCCGGTGGGCGACATCCTCCCCGCGGGCCGCACTCCCGGTAAAGCATGGAGCGCTGCCCAGTGCGGACGCGACCGACTGTCTATTGCTAATCTGCCTGAGTTTAGCACAGCACACCCCCGGCGGCAAAACTGTCCGTGCAGCCGTTAGGAGAAGTCCAGCGCCGCCCCTTCGCCCACGATCCGGGCTGTCTCGACGCTCACCCGCATCACTTTCTCCACCAGATCGATGAGGTGGAGCGGCTCGTCAATGGTGGCCTGAACGACTTCCCGCACACCCCTGCTTATCGTGCGTCCATTTCTCTGCGGACGGTTTCGTAGAGGATTTCGGCGTGCAGTTGGCCCAGCGTGTAACATGGTCCGCCGAGCTTGTCGGCAAGCTGCGAGGCCAGCCCGCGATCGAAGGCGACATGCTCCATGTTGACCGTGATCGTCTTGATGTCGTGTTCCTTGATCAGTGAGGCGATGCGGTGCGCTTCTTCCTGCGGCGGCTCATTGCCGATGGAGACGTTGCCCGCGCCATCGGTCAGCAGGATGATCATGGGCAGGATGTCGGTATGCAGGGTTTTCTCGCGCCGGACGGTTTCATAGGCCAGCAGCAGACCCGCCGAAAGGGGTGTCTTGCCTCCGACCGGGATATTCGCCAACGCCTTTTTCGCCAGCAGCACCGAGTTGGTGGGCGGCAGCACCAGCGAGGCGCGGTCCTTCTGGAAGACGACCAGTCCCACGCGGTCGCGGCGCTGATAGGCATCGGTCAGCAGCGACATGATCGCGCCTTTGGTGGCCGTCATGCGCTCGGAAACGGCCATGCTCCACGAGGCATCGACCACAAACAGGATCAGGTTGGAGGCGCGGCGGACGCGCACCTTGCGCTGCAAATCGCTCTTGCGCAGGGCATAGGCCATGCCGCTGAGTTTTTTCTGATCTTCGCGTTCGACCTGATGCGGCGCGGCGGCGCGCAGGGTGGCATCGAAGGCAATGTCGTCGTGTTTACCATTGGCGGGTCGCGCCTGAATATAACGCCCGCGTTTGCGTTCGGTCTTGGTCTGGGACCGACGGCCTGCCCGCTGGCGCGTCAGTTTATCCAGCGGCGTGTCGAGTTTGCGCGGCATGAACTCACTGCCGGAATCGACTTTTTTCCCGCCTTCCCACCAGTAGGCGTCCTGATTATCGAACACATTCTGCGGGCTGGGGTCCGTCTGGCCGTAGTCGGGCAGTTCTTCAGCGCTGCCCTCCGTCGCTACGGATTGGCTTTTTTTTTGACTGCCTGCTGTTCGGCGTCCTCGCTGGGTTCGCCGGCTTCATCGCCCTCGCCCCATTCTGACATCACCTGGTCGAGCTGTTCTTCCAGGGCGGTAGCGCTCATCTGGGCGTCGGTGAATGGGCCGCGTTTGAGCCGGTGCGGGATCGCCAGTTCAGCCGCCAGCAGGATGTCGTTCTGGTTGATGCGCGTGCGGCCATCGAAGGCGGCGCAGGCCCGCGCGGTCTTCAGGATCACCAGATCGGCGCGGTGGCCGTCGATTTGCAGGCTGCTGGTCAGCGTGGCGATGGCATACAGATCGCGGCGCGAATAGGCCACCTGATCCACGATTTCGCGGGCGGCGGCGATGCGTGCCGATAATTTATCTTCCTCCGGCTGCCAGTGTTCGCGGAAGGCTTCCGGTTCGGATTCATAGGCAATGTGCCGTTCGAGAATTTCCATGCGTTCCTGAGCCTCGGCAATACCGCGCACCTCGACCGACAGGGCAAAGCGGTCGAGCAGCTGCGGGCGCAGGTCGCCTTCTTCAGGGTTCATGGTGCCGACCAGGATGAAGCGCGCCGGGTGCGAGAAGCTGATGCCTTCGCGTTCGACCACGTTGATGCCCATCGCCGCCGAATCCAGCAGCAGATCGACGACATGATCGTCGAGCAGGTTGACTTCGTCGATATACAGGATGCCGCGATTGGCCGAAGCCAGCACACCGGGTTCGAAGTGGCGCTCGCCCTTCTGGATGGCTTTCTCGATGTCGAGCGTGCCGACCACACGATCTTCGGTGGCGCTGACGGGCAGATCGACAAAGCGGACTTTGCGGCGGGCGACGGGCAGGTCTTTGCCGGCATCGTAGCGCGCGCGCACTTCGTCGGACCAGGTGGAGGGCAGGGTCGGGTCATCGCCAAAGGGCGAATCGGCAATCACGTCGATTTCCGGCAGCAGTACGGCCAGGGCGCGGGCTGCCGTCGATTTGCCGGTGCCGCGTTCACCGCGAATGAGTACGCCGCCGATGCGCATGTCGATGGCGTTGAGAATCAGCGCCCGTTTCATGCGTTCTTGCCCGACGATGGCTGTGAATGGATAAACCGGAGGTCGTCTTGCCATGATGCTTTTGTCCCAGGATTCGCCACAATACACGGGCATTATAACGGAAAAGCCCCGCCGGATGGAGGGACAATTGGGACCAATTGCACAATCGGAGGTGCAGGACGGCCATGCTGACAGAAGTTCCGGGCGGATTTCTAGGTGTTGTCTGTCACCAGCAGCTTTTCCCAGCGGGCTTTGAAAATTTCGACAAATGCCTGCTGCGGTTTGTCCAGTTGATGATTCTTCAGGGCGATCAGCACCGGTTCGCTGGTCAGGCGCGGCAGACCGGCGAGGTTCAGGTAGACCAGTTCTCCGGCCTCGACCGAGCGCGCGACGTAACTCTGCGGCAGGAAGGTCATCCCCTGGCCGAGCGTCACCAGCCGCAGGGCCATGACCATCGGCACGCCGATGACCGCCCCGCCGCTGCCCTGGCGGCCCTGTTCGACCACCGAGTCGATGAAGGCGGTCATACGCGGGAACATCGAGACGCGGAAAATCGTGTGGGCATAGATCGTCTCCATCGGAATCGGCTGCGAAAGGTGCGCCAGTGGATGCGCGGGGGCGGCCACGGCGCGGATGGGATCGTGTAGGCGGGCCAGCGCCACGACGCCTTCGTCAAAGATCGGCGCGTTGACCAGCCCCAGCGCGGTCATGCCGTCGTAGAGCATTTCGAGGATGGTGCGTTTGTCGCGCTCGCGGATAAACACGTCGATGGTCGGGTGCTGCTGGCGGAAATCTTCGAGCACATCGACCAGCAGGCCGATGACGAACGGCCCCGGCGCAGCGATTTTGACCTCGCCCAGCCGTCCGGCATGGAAATTGCGCACCTCCTGCAAGCCATCCGCCACCACTGCCAGCATCCGTTCGGCATAGGGCAGGAAGCGCTGGCCCAGCGGAGTCAGCTGTAACTGGCGTCCGCCGCGCTCGAACAAGGGGCCGCCCAGTTCGGCTTCCAGTGTGGCGATGCGCGTACTGACGGCAGGCTGCGTCAGGTTGAGCACCTCCGCCGCGCGGGTGAAACTGCCCTCACGCGCGGTCCGCTCGAAGGCTTCGATCTGCCCCAGTTCCATGCGTCCTCCTCCCGTCAACCTGACCTCACCACTCCATTATAG
>JAIOHO010000847.1 GCA_019912905.1 Anaerolineae bacterium | reverse complement strand
ACACCAGGGGATGCTACAATGCGCCCTGGGACTTCCTAACGGTGTAGGATCAGACGGAAAGCGATTTGGACCGGCGATGGCAAAACTCAAGCTCGATCTTCACGACATTTACAACAAAGGCGGCAAAATCGAGACGGAACTCAACCGGGTGATTCAGGAAGCAATCGACAAGAAGATCGAACTGGTCGAGATCATTCCGGGCAAAGGCAGCGGCGCGCTGAAAAAGAAGGTCCTGCGCTTCCTCGACCAGAAGCACATCCGCGCCCTGTACCACCGCGTCGAGAAGGATGACAAGAATTTCGGACGCATCTTCGTCCACTTCCGGCACTAAAGGACGCGCAGAACGTTTGGGGTTGCCATCGAATTTGTTCGGCGGCGGCAGGGCAGGGGGATCGCGCCGCCAGAAAATGGAGGCGGGTGCGCCTGATCCTACTGCTTCCAAAATCGGCAGATTTTTTGCCGCGGCTCGTCAGCATAAAGAACGCTGCTCAACTGTGGGGCAGCACCGCGTTCGCCAGGGTATTTTGGGGGGAGCGGAAGGTTTGCTTCGGGGGGATGCCTGTGCTAGAATAGTGTTCTGCCAATGGCGCATTATCGGAACAAGTTCTTATCATGACTAATTCCAATCCGTCCCCTGCTCCCAACCTCCTGCCGGTCAGCCTCTCCCCCGACTGGCAGCGCGCGTTTATCGACTGGCTGACCAACCTGTCCTCCTCGCGCACCCGACGCTCCTACCTGGCCGCCTGGCGCGACTTTCTCACGGTTCAGGCCGCCGCCCCTGCCCGTATCTCCCAGTCCGACATCCTGGCCTACCGCGTGCATCTCGACACGGTGCCTTCCCCGCGTACCAGACAGCCCTACAGCGCCAACACCATCAACCAGCGGCTGTGCGCCCTGTCGTCCTTCTTCAAATTTGCCCAGGCGCGCCAACTGCGGTCGGATAACCCCTGCGAAGGCGTCCACCGGAAAGCCGTCTCGCCCTATGGCAAAGCGACCTGGCTCGACGGCGAAGCGGAACAGGACGTCCGCCTGCTGCGCACCGTCGATACCACCACCCTGCAAGGCAAGCGGGACTATGCCCTGCTGCTGCTGTTCCTGACGACCGCCATCCGCGTCGAAGCCGCCGCCAATCTGCGGGTGAGATCGCTGCGCTACCAGGGGCAGAAGGTCTATCTGACCTATCTCAACAAAGGCGGCGAACAAGTCGAAAAGCTGCTGGAACCACTGACTATTGCGGCCATGGAGGATTATCTGACGGCGCGGGCCGGGGACATCGACCACCTGCCACCAGATGCGCCGCTGTTTATCCCGACGGACCGCGGCCAGCAGGCCATTGCCCATCTGCCGCACACCGATACACAGGCGCGCGCTGGACAGAAACCGCTGTCATCCCGCGCGATCAACAAGCTGGTCAGGAAATACTGTGACCGCCTGTTTGGTCCGGGGCACGGCATCACCCCACACTCGCTGCGGCACACGGCGGCTATGAATGCCATTCTGGAGGGGGCCAGCGTGACAGAAGTCTCCCAACTGCTCAAGCACAAGAGCATGGGAGTCACCACCGTTTACCTGCATGCCACCGACAAGGACGGTGACAAAGTTTCGCGCAGGCTCGGCCAGCGCTACGCCAAACGCTTGCAGGACGATGCGGAATAAGGCTCTTTAAGTCCCCTCTCCGCGTGGAGAGAGGACTTGGGGGTGAGGTTGAAAGCTGAAACGCGCTTAAGCTGGCATGAGGGCAAGCGCCCCTAACCGCTTATGCATCTCCCCCCGCGAGGTCCAGCACCAGCACCGAGACCGAGGCCGCCGGGAAGGACCAGATCACCCGGTTATCCTGCACGGCAGCGGATCGCTCGACCGGGGTAAACGTGTCGGGCCGCTCATGATCTACATACGCAGTTGTATCCCCCGGCGCAATTTCAAAGACGGCGGCGCGCTGAATGGTCGTCCCATCAAGCTGGAGATCGACCGGCTGCGCATGATGTAAATCTGTGTTGACGACATGCACAAACAACTGGTGATCGCTGCGGCTGGCGGAGAGTTCCAGGGAGCCAACCGCTGGGGCGATGTCGATGCCCTGAGTCCCGCCGTATTGTCTGAAGAATTTGGCGATCACCCCGGCGGGCATCAGGAACGCGTTCTGGTGCGGGCCGCCCAGCATCACCGCGTTGACCGTCCAGCGCGTGCCGAAGAAATCCGCCAGCGTCGCGATTTTGACCAGATCGCCGTTGCGCTCGTAGAGGCTCATTATTCGGGCGTGATACAAACCCGACAGCCATTCATACAGCAGGCTGTTGGTGTTATGCGGCCTCAGGGACAGATGTCCCTCTGTTAAAGCCAGCCGAGCCGGGGAGCCGGTCGACTCAATTTTCTGGCGCAGCGTGTCGAGCTTGGTTGCGACCGCCTGATAAATCTCGCCCAATTCTTCCCAGGCGCAGTCCCGATCCCGCGCATAATCCCGGCTGACGAGGATCGTATCCGGCCTTTGCGGGCGCTGCATCATCATGTGAGCCGCCACGTAGTCGATCTGATCGCCTGCCGCCGCCAGCAGATCCTGCGCCCACCAGTGATCGCTGCCCCGCTCCTCGTCGCCCCACCCGATCAGTTGAATCGACTCATCCCGTGCCCGCATCGCGCGCGCAAATTCGAGATAATGGGCGGCATTCTCCTGGCTGGTAAAGCGCTCGCCCGGCTTGGGATAGGACGTCTCGTTGCCGATCTGCCACAGTTGGATGTTCCAGGGTTCGGCCCGGCCATTTGCCCGCCGCTCCGCGTGGTCCGGCTGATTGCAGTAGCTGACCAGATCCGCCGCCTCTTGCGGGGTTCCGGCGCGATTTTCGCCCGCGGCGGTCCGCACATAAGCCGGGCGGCCATCCGCCGCGAAGTTGATCGCGATCAGCGGGTCGGCGTTCACCTGCTGACACAGATCGAGGATTTCATGCACGCCAATCTGATTGGTTTCCACCCCACCCCACAGGTAATTCAGCATGGGGATGCGCTGGTCGCGCGGGCCGACGCCTTCCCGCCACTTCCAGAAGCTGGTCAGAATGCCGCCCCAGCGGATGCAGCCCGGCGCAAGGTCGCGCAGCACCTCGATAAACTGGGGCCGCCAGGTCTGTGTGCTGAAGTCCCAGGCCGCCTCGACCGAGGAGTCGGTGGTTCCCAACGGTTCCATGAACTGCATGTAGAGCCGCGGGGAAAGTTCAAAGCGCGGTGTGGGATCAATCTCGATGTGGTGATTCATGTGCTCCCCAATGCATGTGTGCTATTTGATACCAACGGTGGGCGACAGGCCCCGGATAATGCGCCCCTGTGCCGCGAAGAAGAAGATGATGACCGGGAATGTCGTCACGAAGGCCGCCGCCAGCAGATCCGCATAATTTTGGGTGGCGTTCGTGCCGGAGTCCAGATACGCCATGGCGATCGGAGCCGTCATCATTTCCGGCGTGTTGATGACCACCAGCGGCCACAGGAAGTTGTTCCAACTGTACAGCACGGTGACAATCGTCAGCGTTGCCAGCGCCGGAGCCGCCAGCGGCACCATAATGCGCAGGAAAATCTGCCAGTCGCCAGCCCCATCGATCTTGGCTGCGTCTTCCAGTTCGATCGGCAGTTCGCGGAAAAACTGGCGCAGCAGGAAGATGCCGATGACACGCGGCAGCCCCGGCAGAAAGATGCCCGGAAGGGAATTGACCAGCCCCATTTTCGACATCAGCTCATACAGCGACATCAGGATGATATGGCCGGGCATCATCATCGTCACCAGGATGAGCGCAAAGATGATCTCGCGCCCAAAGAACTTAATGCGCGCCAGGGCATAAGCTGCGGGCACATCCAGCAGGAGGATGCCGAATACGTGGATCACCACGATCAGCGCGCTGTTGACCAGGGAACGCGGGATGCTGACGCCGCGCATGGTGGTGGACAGCACCGTGTTGTAATTGTCGAGGGTCACGCTGGACGGAATCAGCGACATGCGCACGATGTCCGAATTCGGCGCAAACGAAAACACGAAGATCGCCAGCAGCGGGGCCACCCAGATCAGGCTCAGAACGATAATGGTCAAGTAGCGCAGGGTACGTTGCGTGCTCATGATCGCCCCTAGTCTGCCGTGCGGAAAAAGCGGAACTGGATGATCGTCAGCACGGCAATCAGGGCGGTCATCACCACCCCCACGGCTGCGGCCAGTCCAAATTTGAAGTTATTGAAACCCTGCTCGTACAGGTAATAGGCCAGCACCGTCGTGCTGCCAAATGGCCCGCCGCCGGTCAGCAGGAAGATTTCGCCAAAGACCTGAAGCGCGCCGATCATAC
>JAIOHO010000846.1 GCA_019912905.1 Anaerolineae bacterium | reverse complement strand
GTTGACGAGCATTGCCTACATGCCTGCGGCTGCCGGGTATCCTGCCCAACTGCCGCAGATATTACGTGACTTCGACATCGACGCGCTGGTGATGGCCCAGGGCAGCTTACAGGTGCCCACCCGCTGGCAGGGGCCGGATGGCAGCAGCCTGCTGGTGATCAATCTCAATGGCGAGCGCATGAGCATCTCCGGCGCGTTAGGGCTGCGCGTGCAGGCCCTGGACGGCGAGTCGCAGCCGGGCGAACCGACCAGCCTGGATGCCTATATCACTACCCTGCGCGATGCGGTGCCGGACACCCTGCGCCCGCTCGTCGAAGGCGAACTGGATTACCCCCACACCGCTGGCGGCAGGCTGTCGGCGCGGCTGCCGCTCAAGCAGGCCAACGCCCATCTCCAGCAGCAGCTCACCGACGCAGTCGAACCCCTGCTGGCACTGGCCCTGACGCACGGGCAGGCCTCGAACCCGGAGACTCTGCGGGCGCTGCTACGCCACAGTTGGCGCAAGCTGCTGCGGGTTCAGACGCCGGATGCCCTCGGCGGCACCGGGAGCGATGCAGCCCATATCGAGTTTGACCTTCAGGCGCGTCAGGTGGCCGATACCGGCGCGCATCTCCTGCGGCAGAGCCTGTTCGCCCTGCCCGGCCAACCTGCGCTTCACCCGGCCCTGAGCAGCGAAACCTATCTGGTCGTGTGGAACCCGCACAACTGGCCGATTCAGCAGGCGGTGACGGTCAGGGTCGATCTGGCTGCGGGGCATTATCCCATGCGGCTGCTGGATGCCGAAGACCGCGAAGTGTCCTACACCTGGCGCAGCGGCGTCCTGCAATTCGTGGCGGATGCGCCGCCGGTCGGCTACACGACCTATACCCTGCAACTGACGCTCGATTCCGTCGATGTCGATTCGCCAACCCAGGCGTCAGGGACCAGCATCGGCAGCACGATGGACGATGACCGCCTGCTGGTGGTGGACGATCAACTGGTCTGGCGGCACCTGGAACCCAGCGTCGTGGACCGTGACGGGCAGGTGATCGGGGAAAGTAAGATCGTGGATCGCGCGGTCGATCTGCTGCGCTTTTTCGATGGCGGTGACGCCGGAGACACCTTCCACTACCAAGCGCCGGAGCCGGACCTCGTCGTGCAGGCCAGCCTGCTGCCCAACATCCTGGTCGAAACAACCCGCATCTACCAGCGGCTGATTCTGACGCACCGCCTGCGCCTGACTCCGGCCCTGGCGGAGGCAAGTGGTCGCCTGCGCGGGGTCAAGCCGCTCGATCTGGTCACCACGGCCACGATGTATCATCATATGCCCGGCATCTATTTCCAGACGGCGTTCGAGAATACGGTGAAGGATCACCGCCTGCGTGTGTACCTGCGAACCGGCCTGAGCGCCGCTTCTGTGCAGGCCGACAGCGCCTTCGGGCTGATGCGCCGTCCGGTCGGTTCGGGCATACGAGTCATGCATCGCCTGTGTGCGGTTGAGGATGGCAAAACGGCGCTGGCGCTGCTGGCACGCGGCCTGCCGGAATATGAGGCGATTTCGGAGCATGAACAGGTGACTCTGGCGCTGACCCTGCTGCGAGCGGTTGGCTGGCGCAGCCGCCGGGATGGGCAACCAACCCCGGATGCCCAGTGCCTGCGTCCGATGATTGCCGACTATGCCCTGCGCATCCTGCCCTCCGGCGATCCGGCGGCGCTGCTGCGTGCGGGCCAGATGATGGCGGCCCCGCTGCAAGCCTTCCATTATCAGGAACCGCCGCCCGTGCCGATGCACAGCTACCTGACCCTTGAAGGCGCGCCGGTGGTGATGACGGCGCTCAAGCCGCCGGAGACCGGTGCAGGCTGGATCGTGCGTCTGTTCAACCCGACCGCCGAAGGGGTCGAAGCGAGCCTGCGCACGGCCACCCCCCTGCAAAATGCGCAGGTCGTCAGCCTGGCGGAGGAACCGCGTAATCCCATCAGCCTGTCCGACCCGCACACCGTCCGCGTGACGCTGAAACCGCAGCAGGTAGTCACCCTGCGGCTGACGTTCTAGCCAGTTCAGGCGGAACCCGCGCTTATTGCGCGGCAGGCTTCATGTCATACAGCCCAACGTCAATGTACTGCTGGATGGCTCCTGCCGGGGGCAGCCCGAGTGAAGGCTTGCTGACGTGGACCGCCAGCACGTTCTGGCCCGGTTGCAGCAGCGCTCGCGCCGAGACCTTCAGCGGGATTTCGACGTAACCGGGGGTCGATAACGGCAGCCAGACAATCCGCTCCCCATTCAGGTAGATTTCCGCGTCTTCGATGTGATGCACGCGCAGGTAAGGCGCATAGGCTTCCGCCGTATCCAGCGTGAACGCCCGGCGCAGCCATAACTCTGGCTCGCGCCATTCCGTGCGCAGCATAGCCAGCGGACTCTCGTTCAGGCCAAAGCCGCCGGGACCCTCGGCCCAGCCGCTGGCATCAAAATCCGCCGTTTCCCAACCGTCGCCGGGATTTTCAGTCGTATACTTCCAGATCGTTCCTTCAAGTTCCGAGCTTGGAACCAGCGCAAGTCGCTGCGGCAGGGGATCATACACGACGCGGTTGATGTCGTGGACCGCCTCAGCGCCCATCTTGATCACCGCACGGTTGTAGGTCATCATGCCGTTGACCTCGATCTCGACGTCAGTCGTCTGGGTGTAGATGGCCGCGGCCAGCCCCCGCGTTTCGATGAGCTGGCGCAGGTGGGTGATGAGGTCGGCATAGGAGGCGCGCAGGCTGTCGGCATCGCCGAACTCGCGATAGCCCCAGTTGGCCTGTGCCTGCCACGTATGCCCGCTGAGGGGCAGCCCCAGGCCGCCGAATTCGCCCAGTACCGACGCCCGATTCGAGTCCGCTGCCGGGGCATCGGGTCCCGGATAGGAATGGATGTCCTGCACATCACCTGCGCCCTGGTCGTTCCAGCCGCTGGTATTGTTGACCAGCCGGGTCGGGTCCAGTTCCTTCAGCCAATTGGTCAGGCGCACGGTATCGTACTGGCCCCAGCCTTCGTTAAACGGCACCCACATGATGATCGAGGGGTGATTGCGATGGCTTTCGACCAAACGCTGGAGTTCAAGTTCGAATTGGGCGGCAGAGTCTGCGGAACGGGTGATTTCGCCCTGGTTCGAAGGGGCCGACAGGTCGCCGCTGGGCATATCCTGCCAGACCAGCACCCCCAGCTTATCGGCCCAGTAGTACCAGCGCTCCGGCTCGACCTTGACGTGCTTGCGGATGGTGTTGAAGCCCAACTGCCGGGTGACCTCGATGTCATAACGCAGGGCTTCGTCGGTCGGCGCGGTGTACAGGCCGTCCGGCCAGAATCCCTGATCCAGCAGGCCCAACTGAAAGACCGGCTCGTCGTTCAGAAACAGGCGCAGGTCGCCGTTGTCGTCGTGTGCCAGGGCGATCTTGCGCATCCCGAAGTAGCTGGACACGGCATCGACGGGGGTTTGATCCGCATTGAGCAGGTCAATCTGCACGTCGTACAGGAAGGGCGAATCGGGCGACCAGAGTTCGGGGTCTTCGATGGGCAGCGTCAGCGTGAATTGACCGTCTACCGCATCCGCCGTTTGCTCGGTGGCGACGACGGTCTGATCCGCCCGCACGGTCGCCTGAACCGTGAGATCGGCAGCGGGGCCATCCATCGTGACGGCGATGGCGACCGTGTTGGTGTCCAGGTCGGGAGTCAGCGCCACATCCTGAATGGCCGTTTCCGGCACAGGTTCCAGCCAGACCGTCTGCCAGATGCCGGTGGTCGGCGTGTACCAGATGCTTTCCGGGCGACGAACCTGCTTGCCGCGCGGCTGCGTCCCGGCATCGGTCGGGTCCAGCACCTTCACCAGAAGTTCCTGCGCGCCGGATGCGGTCAGGGCGTCGGTGAGGTCGAACGAAAAGGCATCATAGCCGCCCCGGTGCGTCCCCAGTTCCATGCCGTTGACCCACACCGTCGATTCCCAATCGACCGCGCCGAAGTGCAGCCACACCCGCTGGCCCGCCCAGGCGTCGGGAAGGGTGAACGTGCGTTGATACCACAGCGCCTCATCATTGACGCGCCGCTGAACGCCGGACAACTGCGATTCGATCGGGAAGGGCACCAGAATTTCGCCCGCGTAGGTGGCCGGAGCCGCTGCATCTGGCCCGGTCAGGGCGTACTGCCACAGGCCGTTGAGATTGAGCCAATCCGCACGCACCAGTTGGGGGCGGGGGTACTCCGGGTGCGCCGTCTCCGGCGTCACGTCCGCCGTCCAGCGGGTCGTCAGGCTGGGTTCCTGCGCTTCCAACTGGCACCCAACGCTAAGAATGGCAATCACCAACACGAGTATCCGTACCGTCTGCTTGATCATGGGTTACCCTTCCCTGTAAAGAGCCGGCAGTCGACAGTCAAAAGACCGGGTGCTGCGTGGATTCAGTGGAATACCGGACTTTCTTCCATCGACTGACGACTCGTGACTGACGACAGTGGACTATGAAAACCTATGCTTTGGCTTTTTGCAGCCACTTCTGCCAGATTTTGCGGTCATTCAGCAGGCGGATAAAGACCCCGCCCACCACAGGCCGTGCCTGCATCCCGTGCACCTGCCTGCCGCTGTCGGTGTAGTACCAGTCCGTCATCGGCACGCGATCTTCCGTCGCGCTCAGCCAGTCGTAAATCGGCTCGATAAAGGTGACGAAATCGGCGCTGGTTTCGCTCATGGTAGCCGTCCAGACGATCCAATCGAGCTTGGTGTAGGTGCTGCGGCTGTCCAGTGGCAGGCCGTAGCGTCCCTGCTGGGTCTTATAGAAGGCGATTTCCTTACGGGCAACTTCCGGCGGGAACAGGTCGAGGCCCAGGATCTGATCCCAGACCAGGTTGTATTTCTGGCTCCAGGTCCCCGGTTGATCGAAGGTCAGGCGGTAGTGGTCGCCTTCCGCGGCCATCTCCTGCCACTGCTGCGCCATCTGCTCGGCCTGGGCGCGATACTGCGCGGCTTCCTGACTCAGGCCGCGCTGCTGGCACAACCAGGCATAGGCTCCGATCGCGACGATGGCCTTGAGCGACAGGTTGATATTGTGCGCCAGATGCCCGGCAAAGTCGTCGGTGCACAACTGATTTTCCGGGTCCAGACCTTTTTCGCTGAGGTACTCGGCCCACACCGTCAGCGTATCCCAGTAACGAGTGGCGTAGCTGACGTCGGCCTGCGCCTGGCACACGGCAGCCACCAGAATCAGCATGTTGCCGCATTCCTCGACCGGCATCTGGTTGAGATCCGCCTTTTCGCCGCCGCCGTAAGCCTGCCCGTTGCCGAGTGGATAGCGCCCGATGTCGTGCGGCGCAAAGGGGAACGGCCAGCGCGGAGAAGACGCATAATCGAGGATCGGTGTCAGTTGGCCCCGCAGCAGTTCCGGGTTGAACAGCAGGAAGAACGGGCTGGACGGATAAAACACATCGACCGTATCCATACAGCCGTTGCTGAAATTCTCTTTGGAGAAGAACAGCGGCGTGCCGTCCAGATCCGCGGCCAGCTTGTGGGCCGCGATGCACTGGCGGAAGGCCAGCGCGCCCAGGCCCGCATAAGCGTCACCCCCGCTCTGACGAAGGTCGCTCATGAGTTCGGCGTCGAAGGCTGCGCACTGCTGACGCAGCTCGTCGGCCTCGTGGATGGCGGTTTCGATCAGGTCCGCCGCATCTGCACCATTGCGCCGCCAGTAGGGGCGCAGCTTGCGATGCATGTACTCGACCGAGAAGATGTCATCGTAGGCGATGATCAACTGGCTGGTGACAGGCTGTGCGGCCACCGAACCCAGGTCGAAGACCCAGGCCGAGACCAGCATCGGCGGGCGGTTATCCACTGGGCGGGGCATGTTGACCGCATCCCGGGTCGGGATTTCACCGGTGCGCGCGAACTGCGGGCGGATGACAAAATCATCGCCCAGCACGTTTTGGGCGGGCTGGTCGCTGTTGGCGGCGGTGTACAGATA